>DAOUBZ010000303.1:0-8248 GCA_034432515.1 Chloroflexaceae bacterium
AGGGCGGCAGCGTGGGGATCTCGAAGATCAGTGCGCCGGCGTGGGCCTGCAGCTCGCGTACCACCGTGGCGGCATGGCGCAGGCCGAGCACGGCCGGCAGGCCCACCCGGGCGTAGCCGCCGCGGCGCACCAGGGCTGCGAGCTGACGGCCCACCGCGGCACGGAAGGGCGCCTGCTCGAACAGCCGCGCCAGCGCCAGGGCGTCGAACGCCTTGCGCGGTTCGCCGGGCGGGAGCTGCAGGGAGACGCCATCGGCGGGGAAGCCCTGGGCACGCAGGTTGGCCGCGACCAGCGGCGGGAAGAAGTCCCGCCACTCGTGAAAGCCCGCGATCAGGGTAGGGCGTCCATCGGCCAGCTGCCGCGCCTCGCCGGCAGCCATCGTCACCGGCACGAGCGCCGTCGGCCGCAGCGCCCCTAGCGCGGTGGGGATGTGCAGTGTATGGCGAGCGCTGCCCACCAGCGGGTAGCCCGCGGCCGCGCAGGCGGCCTGCAGCCGCTCCAGGCCCGCAACCAGCGCCGCCTCGCCGGCGCGGGCATACGGGTGCTCAGGTTGTTCCGCCACCAGGCGCCGCACCGCAGCCAGCGGGTCGGCGTCGCCGGCAAGGATGTCGATGCAGCCGGCGGACCAGTGGGTGGCGCCGTAGCCCTTGGCCAGCAGCAACACCCGCTCGCCCTGCTCGGCACGCCCGATCGCGGCCATGAGCCCGGCCAGGCCGGCGCCGATGACGATCGTCCCGTAGTTCATTCGGTGGCCACCGCAGGGTGGTCAGTGACCAGACCACCGCCCTGCGCTGCGATCGGATCCAGGCCCCGGGCGCCCAGCACGCCGACGTAGATTAACTCGTCGAGGCGGGCCTGCCGCAACTGGTCGCCCCAGAGCACCGGGGTCAGGCCCTTCCAGCGCTCCTGCAGAAAGTGGAGGAGCGCGTCATTGGCGTGCTCGTGGCTCAGACCAGTGGCCTCGCGCTGCTCGTAGAGCAGCGCGGCTGTGCGGTAGATGCACCAGCCGCCCTGACAGGGACCCATGCCCATGCGCACGGCCCGGCGGATGTCGTCGAGGTTCTTCGCCCCATCGTCGATCGCGGCCAGCACGCGATCACGGGTCACCAGCTCGCACTCGCAGATCAGCTCGCCGGCAGCCTGCTCCGCCTCCACCGCGGCCAGGCTCTTGCCAAGCCAGTAGAACCCGCGGGCGGCCCCCGCGTCGCGATGCTCGAAGCGCGGCACTGGCAGCACCTCATCGGCGGTGCGGCAGGGGCGGCTATTGCCGAGCCGGCGCGCAACCAGGTTCACCGTCTCCTCCGCCATCAGGCGGTAGGTGGTCCACTTGCCGCCCACGATCGAGACCAGGCCAGCGACGCCATCGCGCGCCTCGTGGTCGAGCAGCTTGTAGGTCCGCGGCAGGTCGCGGTCGCTGGCGGCGTCGCTATCTTTGTAGAGCGGGCGCACCCCCGCCCAGGCGCGCAGGGCGCGGTATTCCTTGAAGCGCGGCACCAGCTTCGCGCCCTCGTCGAGCATGAGTTGCACCTCGTCGGGCTCGATCGCGAACACGTCGGGGTCGGGCACGGGCACATCGGTGGTGCCGATCACCGCCACGGTGTGGATCGGCACCAGGATGTCGCCATCGGCGGGCAGCTTGCAGCGGTTGATCACCGTATTGACCATGCGATGGTTCATCGCCAGCATCGTGCCTTTGCCGGGCACCACGGTGACGCGCACGCCGGCCGTGGCAGCGATCTTGCCGGCCCAGGCGCCGCTGGCATTGAGCACACAGGCGCAGGCGACGCGGATGCGCTCACGACTGCGCAGATCCTCCAGCACCGCGCCCACCACCCGGTCACCGACCCGGATGAGCTCCACCACCAGGTGATAGGTGCGGATGTCGGCACCATGGTTGCGCGCGGCCAGGGCCACCGAATGGGCAGCCAGGAACGAATCGGCGGAGCCGTCGGGCACCTCGAAGACCCGCGCGATGCCCGGGTGCAGGGCCGGCTCGCGGCGCAGCATCTCGGCCAGGCTGATCTCCTGCACGGGCACGCCGGTCTTGTGGCAGTTGGCGACGAACACATCGCCATAGGCCGGGTCGTCCCAGGGGGTGACCACAAAGAAGCCCGAGGTATCTTCGAGGCAGTGGGGCATGATCCGGCGCAGCACCGTATTCTCGCGGGCGCATTCGCTGGCCGACTGCGGATCTTTGGTGACGTAGCGGCCGCCGGAGTGGAGCAGGCCGTGGTAGCGTCCGGTGGTGCCGTGCGTCAGGTCACCCTTCTCTACCAGGATGGTGCGCACGCCGCGCATCGCCAGGTCGAGGGCGCAGCCCAGGCCGGTGGCCCCGCCGCCGATCACGAGCACCTCGGTCTCGATCGTCTGCATGCTACTCCACCCAGTCCAGGGTACGGGTCACGGCCTTCTGCCAGCCCCGGTAGAGCTGCTCGCGGGTGGCCTCGTCCATCTGCGGGTACCAGGTATGGTCGAGGCCCCAGTTGGCCCGCAGGTCGTCGGTATTCTGCCAGAAGCCAACCGCGAGCCCGGCGGCATAGGCCGCGCCGAGCGCGGTGGTCTCGGCCACCTTCGGGCGCAGCACCGGCACGCCGAGGATATCGGCCTGGAACTGCATAAGCGTATGATTGTGCACCATCCCGCCGTCCACCTTCAGCGCGCTCAGCTTCACGCCTGCGTCCTGCTCCATCGCCGCCACCACATCGCGCGTCTGGTAGGCGGCGGCCTCCAGGGCGGCCCGCGCCAGGTGGCCCTTGTGCACGTAGCGCGTCAGGCCAACGATAACGCCCCGCGCATCGGCGCGCCAGTATGGCGCAAAGAGGCCCGAAAAGGCCGGCACGAAGTAGATCCCGCCATTGTCTTCGACCAGGTTGGCCAGCGCCTCAACCTCGGCTGAACTGGTGATCATGCCGAGATTGTCGCGCAGCCACTGCACCAGCGCGCCGCTGATGGCGATCGAGCCCTCCAGGGCGTACACGGCCGGCGCATCACCGAACTGGTAGCACACCGTGGTGAGCAGGCCGTGGCGGGAGGGGACGATCGTCGGCCCGGTGTTGAGCAGGATGAACGAGCCGGTGCCGTAGGTATTCTTCGCCTCACCTTGATTGTAGCAGGTCTGGCCGACCATGGCTGCCTGCTGGTCGCCGAGGATGCCGGCGATCGGAACGCCGGCCAGGGCGCCAGTGGCCTGGCCATAGACGGCGCTGCTGGGCATGATCGTCGGCAGCATCTGGCGGGGTATGTCCAGGATGGCGAGGATCTCCGCATCCCAGTCGAGGGTCTGTAGGTTCATCAGCATGGTGCGGGAGGCGTTGGTCACATCGGTCACGTGCACGCCGCCCCTGGGGCCGCCGGTCAGCCACCAGGTGATGAAGCTATCCATGGTGCCGAAGATCAGATCGCCAGCCTCGGCCGCGGCCCGCGCGCCCGCGACATTGTCAAGGATCCAGCGGAGCTTCGGGCCGGAGAAATAGGTGGCTAGCGGCAGGCCCACCCGGGCGCGGAAGCGGTCCTGGCCACCGTCACGGGCGAGCATACTGACCAGTTGATCGGTGCGCGTATCCTGCCAGACGATCGCGTTATGGACCGGCCGCCCGCTGTTCCGGTCCCAGACGAGGGTTGTCTCGCGCTGGTTGGTGATCCCGACGGCGGCAATCGCGCCGGGGTCGATCTGGCCCTGGCGCAGCGCGGCGTGGATCACGCCCTGGGTGCGTTCCCAGATCTCGTCGGGGTCGTGCTCAACCCAGCCGGGCCGCGGGTAGATCTGCCGGTGCTCACGCTGGTCGGCGCAGACCACGTTGCCCCCGTGGTCGAAGATCATACAGCGGGTACTGGTGGTTCCCTGGTCGATCGCGGCGACATAGCTGGCCATACATACCCTCCGTTGAAGCTGCCGCTACGCGATCCCCTCCAGCACGTCGAGCATGGCCCGGGCCATGAGGTACGCCGAGGTGGCGCCGGGATCCTGGTGGCCGATCGAGCGTTCGCCGAGGTAGGAGGCGCGCCCTTTGGTGGCGAGCATGGGGATGGTGGCGTGCATCCCCGCTTCGCAGGCCTGCACCGCCTGGCGCATGGCCGGCACGAGGTCATCGCCTGCCGCCAGCGCGGCCTTGAAGGCATCCACAAAGGGGGCAATCGCATCGATCATGGTCTTCTCGCCGCGGGTGGACTTCCCGCGGGTCTGGATGCCTTCAAGCGCCGCGGTGAGCGCCGCCGCCACCTCAGCAGGCCCGAGCGTCCGGCAATTGGCGGTGACCATACCGGCGCGCAGGAAAGCGGTGCCATAGAGCGGCCCGCTCGCGCCGCCGACCGTCGAAACAAGCGTCGTGCCGACCGTCTTGAGGATCGTGCCGATGTCCGTCTCGGCGAGGCCGGGCAAGCGCGTGAGCACGACACTGAAGCCACGATCGAGGTTCACGCCGTGGTCGGCATCACCGATCGCAGCGTCGAGCTCGGTGAGATAGTCACGTTGTTCCTTGACCCGCGCGGCGACCGTCTCGATGAACCTGATCACGTGGGTGGCCTGAATGTGCATGGAGCTCCCTTCCTACAGGCCCCAGCGCAGCGCCGGGGTCAGCACCGGGGCGTCCCAGAGGCGGGCAAGCTCATCATCGAGCTTGAGCAGGGTGAACGAGCAGCCGGCCATCTCCAGCGACGTGATGTAGCTACCCACCAGGCTACGACTGATCGTAATACGCTGGCCCGTAAGGATCGCACTGAGCTCCTTGAACATCAGGTAGAGCTCGATCAGGGGGGTGCCGCCCATACCGTTGACGAAGGCGAGCACGTGATCGCCGCGGCGCAGCGGCAGGTCATCGATGATCGGGCGAGCGAGCAACTCCGCGATCGCGGCGGCGGGCGCGAGCGGCAGACGGCTGCGGCCGGGCTCGCCATGGATCCCGATGCCGATCTCCATCTCATCGGCAGGCAGATCGAAGGTCGGCCGGCCGACGTGGGGCACGGTGCAACTGGTCAGCGCCATACCCATCGAGCGGCCCTGCGCGTTCACCAGCTCGGCGATGCGCTGGCAGGCAGCCAGGTCGGCTCCGGCCTCGGCGGCGGCACCGACGATCTTCTCCAGCAGCACCGTCACCCCCACGCCACGCCGCCCGGCGGTGTAGAGACTGTCGCGCACGGCCACGTCATCGTTGGTCACCACCGAAGCCACCGTGATACCCTCGGCGGCGGCCAGTTCGGCTGCCATCTCGAAATTCATCACGTCGCCGGTATAGTTCTTGACCACCTGCAGGACCCCGCGCCCGCCGTGGACGGCGCGGGCGGCGGCGAGCATCTGGTCGGGCACGGGCGAGGTGAAGATCGCGCCGGGGCAGGCCGCATCGAGCATACCCCGCCCGACGAAGCCGCCGTGAAGCGGCTCGTGCCCCGAGCCGCCCCCGGAGATGATCGCGACCTTGCCGTGCACCGGCGCATCGGCGCGCACAATGTAGTCGGGGTTGACGTGCACCCGGAGCAGGTCGGGATGTGCTGCGGCCATACCCGCGAGCGCCTCGGCGACCACGGCATCAGGGGCATTGATCAGCTTCTTCATAATCTGCTGTCTGTTTGCTCTCTGGCCTGACCGGATCATAGTTCGGGGATGATCGGCTGTCAAGGCGAGTCATTCCAGAGCGACATCAAGCACCATCATGACCACGAAGCCCACGATGGTGGCAAGCGTCACCAGGTCGGTGCGGCCGCCGCGCTGGGCCTCGGGAATGAGTTCTTCGACGACCACGTAGAGCATGGCCCCGGCGGCGAAGGCCAGGGCGTAGGGCAGCAACTGGGACACTGCCTGCACCGCCCAGGCGCCCAGCACCGCGGCCACCGGCTCGACGAGGGCCGAGAGTTGGCCCGCCTGGAAACTGCGCCCCGCCGAGACGCCCTCGCGCCGCAGGGGCATGGCTACGGCGACGCCCTCGGGGAAGTTCTGCAGGCCGATGCCGATCGTCAGGGCGATCGCCGCGCTCAGCAGGGCCGGGCTTTCGCCGGCGGCGGCAGCGGCGCCGAAGGCAACGCCTACGGCCAGCCCCTCTGGGATGTTATGCAAGGTGATCGCCAGGACCAGCAGGGTCGACTGGTGCCACGGTGTGGGCGGCCCCTCGGCGGCGCTGGTGGGCAGCCCGGGGTGCAGGTGCGGCAGTACCTGGTCGGCGAGGCGCAGGAAGGCCGCACCCAGCAGGATGCCGACGCTGGCGGGGATCCACGGCGGTGTCCCCTGGGCCGCGGCCAGGTCGATCGCGGGCTGCAGCAGCGACCAGAAGCTCGCCGCGATCATCACCCCGGCGGCGAAGCCGAGCATGGCATCCAGCAGCGCCGGCGGCGGCTCGCGCCGCAGAAAAACCGTCGCTGCGCCGAGCGCCGTCACCCCCCACGTGAAGCCACCCGCCAGCAGCGCCTGCAGTGTCGGCGTAAGACCCGTGAACCAGCCGATCATCTTCGGACTCCGAGGCATAACGCAACGCGTTAGCGATCTTACCACATCCTCGCGGAAGCTGTGGCAAACCGGTCATACTGAGCACAGCGAAGCATGCCCTGCATGCAAGAAGGTTGCTCATACCCTGGCGCTCACCGGCGACGATATTGACTCGTACGGTGCTGAGTGGTACGTTTGACGTGGTACAGAACGTGGCTCGCGAGTTGCATGCCCTCGCTCCCAGGAGAAGTGTGAACACATACCAGAGGGATAAGGACCTCCATGGCGTCCCTCAGACCGATCTCGCGCATGAATCCGGAGGTTCCGTCCGCCCGTAAAGCGTACTGGGTAGGAAAACACCCCGCCACATCCCGACACGGTGCGGTGGGCCAGGAAGCAATCCGGCACCTCGCTGCACCGGCGGCAAATGGCGCTCGCGGGCGGCTCCGCTGGGCTCCGCTGCTGCTCACCCTAACGCTGCTCGTGCTCTGGGCCATGCTTGGACTCGCCGCGGCCGCACCAGCAGCCTTCGTCCGTGAAGACTTCCTGATCAGCCCGCCCGACACGCGCTACCACGCCGGCCCCACACTGGCACTCGACGGCCTGGGCAACGCGCTGATCGTCTGGCAGGGCGAGCAAGGCGAGGCGCCCGGCTCGGACATCCTGGGCCGCCGCTTTGGCCCGGGCGGCCCGCCGGGCGGCGCACTCTTCCGGGTCAATGCCGAGCCCGCCGGCGAGCAGCGCCGCCCGGCCGTCGCCTGTAACGAGCCCGGTGACTGTGTTGTGGTGTGGGATACGGACACCAGCCAGGTCCATGCCCGGCGCTTCGCCGCCGATGGCACGCCGCTGGGCGATGATCTACCCATCAGCGCCGGCCCGCCGGGGCGCCACTTCGACGCCGCGGTGGCGGTCGCCGCCGACGGTGCCTTCGTGGTCGCCTGGGAGTTCAGCAGCGGCGATGACGAAGGGGTGCTGGTGCGCCGCTTTGCTGCCGACGGCACGCCCCGCGGCGACGCTGTCCGCCCCGCTGAGGCACCTACCGGCCTGGCGATTCAGCTGAATCCGGCGCTGGCCCTGCTTCCCGACGGCGGTTTTGCTCTGGCCTGGGAGGAACTGGAGTTCAGCGGCGTCACGCTCCGCTCCGCATTGTGGCTGCGCCGCTACAACGCCGACGGCGCGCCGATGGACGTCGCGCTGGAGGTCGCCGCCGCGCCTGGCGAGGAGCAGCGCGACCCGACGCTTGTCGCCGACCCGGACGGGACGCTCACCCTGGCCTGGGCCACCCATCTCGCAGCCGGCAGCGACGCGATCCGCGTCCGACGCTATACGCCCGCTGGCGAGCCCAGCGGTCCCGCGACAACCCTCTCGGCGCCCGCGCCCATTGTACGCTTCAGCCCGGCGGTGGCCGCCGGCGCCGCGGGCAGCATCCTGGTCGCCTGGGCCGAGCCGGACGGCCCGGTGGCCCGCCGCCTCGACGCGAACGGTGCCGTCAGCGGTGAGCCGTTCTTCCCCCGTTCCAGCGCGCCGTCACGCTCGGTCGGCCGTGTTGCTGTGGCAAGCGGCCCGGCGGCGGAGGCGCCCCTCTGGCTGGTCTGGAGCCAGGTGGCCCAATCCAGTGCCGGGGGTGAGACCGCCAGCGCGGTCTTCGGCCGGCGCTATGGGCCGGGTGGCTACACCGTGGCGCTACCGCTGCTGCAGAGGTAGAGGCCCGGCGCCCCTGTGCCCCCGGGCGGCCCCCGGGCGCTGCGCCGTCCCTGTGCGGCTCGCGGGGCGCGCCGCCCCCGCGCCCCCGGGCGCTCTCAGGGGTAGGTTTTTTGGCGGATGGCGTCCTGATGC
>DAOUBZ010000304.1:0-4423 GCA_034432515.1 Chloroflexaceae bacterium
TTGTTTGGTGGTTCTGGCGGCGTAGCTGCCAGAACCACCAAACACATTGGGGCCTGCCCCGAAGGCGTTGCGGTCCGGCTTGCCCGCTTACCCCGGTCGGCGCAGCACTGCACCGCCGTAGGCCGGCAGCGCCACACCATCCCGCCCGACCTGCGCGTCCGCCGTGGTCAGTACCAGTTCCCACTGGCCCTCCGGCAGCGCCAGTCGCCCCGCCGCCGGCCCGTTGTTCAAGCTCACCAGCCAGTCCCCCGCCTCGCCGCACAGGTAAGCGTAGTGCCCCTGCGCATCGTCGAGCAGCACGGTGCGCCGTGGCCCGCGCCAGATCGCCGCGCTGGCCCGCCGCAGCGCCCCCAGTTGCCGGTAGAAGGCCAGCAGCGCGCCGTCCTGCGCGGCGCCCCAGCGCATCGGCAGGCGTGACTCCTCCGGGTGGCCGCTG
Organism: Chloroflexaceae bacterium; assembly: GCA_034432515.1. Lineage (GTDB taxonomy): Bacteria > Chloroflexota > Chloroflexia > Chloroflexales > Chloroflexaceae > JACAEO01. The sequence goes on from DAOUBZ010000304.1 coordinate 437, forward strand.
CCGTCAGCGTGGCGCACATCACGCACCTGGCTCAGGCCCACCTCGGTGCCGTAGTAGAGGATGGGCGGGTGGGGCAGGGTGTACTGGCAGAGCGCGGCCAGCTTCAGCCGGCGCACATCGCCGCGCGCGATCCAGAGGAAACGGTTCATGTCGTGGTTGTCGAGGAAGCTCGGCATCACGAAGTCGGGCGGAAAGGCGTCCAGGTGGCGTCGCAGGAAGCTGTCGAACTGGCTGGGCCTCAGGTCGCCGAAGGCGAAGAAGCGCCGCAACGCCTGGAGCAGCAGAAAGTCGAGGCAGCCGTCCAGGCGCCCGTAGTAGGTGCGCAGCGCCTCGGCCGTATCCACCGCCTCACCCAGGCTGATCGCGTCGGGGCGCGCGGCCCGCGTGGCGGCGCGGAACGCCGTCCAGAAGGCGTGCGACGGGCCGATCGCATAGTCGAGGCGGAAGCTGTCCACGCCCTGCTGCAGCCAGTGGACCGCCGGGTCGATCATGAAGCGGCGCGCCGCGGGGTGGTCGTTGTCGACCTGGGGCAGCTCGCGCACCCCAAAGAAGGCGACGTACTGCCTGGGGTAGTCGGTGAAGGTGAACCAGGCGCGGCGTGGGCTGGCGGGGTTGTGCAGCGCCTCCTGGAAGGCCGGGTGCTGATCGGAGATGTGGTTGGCCACGTAGTCAAGCAGCACACGCATACCGCGGGCGTGGGCCCCGGCGATCAGTGTCTGCAGATCGGCGGCGGTGCCCAGGCGTGGCTCGACGCCGTAGTAGTCGGTGGCGTCGTAGCCGTGGTGCGAGGGCGAGGGGAAGATCGGCGAGAGCCAGATGATACTGGCGCCAAGCGACTGGATGTAATCGAGTTGCTCGCTGACCCCGGCGAGCGTGCCGCCGTAGAACCCCATAGGGGTGGCGGGCTGGGCGAAGGGCCGGCCGCCGCCGGGGTTGAAGCGGTCGATGAACACCTGGTAGATCAGCCCGTCCTGCAGCCAGGCGGGCGCCCGTTCTGTATCGACGGCGTAGGCGAAGCTGCGCGCGCGACGCACGAAGCTCAGCTCGAACTCCTGGCCCAGTTCGCGCAGAAAGTGGTCGCCCGGTCCCACATCGCCAAGCACCGTACCATCGCCGGCGGTGCTGCCGATGAGCTCACCCGCCCAGGCGCTCGGTGCGCCATGGGCCGACCAGGCCTCAATCCGGTAGCAGACGATCGTTCCGGCCGGCTGCGGCGGCAGCACGGCCCGCCACTCCTCGGCATAACCCCAGAGGAAGGTGTTCCACTCGCTGCCGGCGCGCGCAAAGGGAACAACCGCCGATCCGGGGTCTGGCACGCCGCGCGCGCCGCCCGGTTCCGTGCCATCGCACGTGTAGTAGCAGCTCACCTGGTCGGCAACAACCGCCGGGCCGAGTGTCACCGTAAGGCTGACCGGCTCGCCGGGGGCGGGATCGAGCGGCGCGATGCGGTGGCGATGGCTCACCCCGGCCTGCTCGGCCTTGAGCACACCCAGGCGCCGCACATCGGTGGCCAGCGTGCCGAAGATAAAGTCGGCGGAGACATCGTCCATGGCGAAGCTTTGACCGCATTAGGACGCCCCTGAGGGGGAAGGTCCAACCGCCGCGGGTGAAAAACGACGCTCCAGTTGAGCGCAGCGGGGCGTGCCGCCCGTGTTCTTACCCCTTCACTCCACCCAGCGTCAGGCCGCCGACAATGTAGCGCTGCAGCAGCAGGTAGACGATCGCCACCGGCAGCGAGACCAGGATCGAGAAGGCGGCGAAGCGTGACCAGGGCACCGAGCCAGCGTACTGGCCGGTCATATTGTAGAGCGCCATGGCCAGCGTGAAGTCCTTCGGGTTGGTGAGGAACTGCCACGAGAGGAAGAACTCGGTCCAGCCGCCGGCGAAGCTGAGGAAGCCGGTGACGGCCAGGGCGGGCACGGCCAGCGGCAGCACGATCTGGAAGAAGATCTGGTTGGGGCTGGCGCCGTCGATAATCGCGGCCTCCTCAAGCTCCTTGGGGATGGTGTCGAGGTAGCCCTTGAGGTTCCAGATCGCGAAGGGCAGCGCGCCCGAAATCATGGCGATGCCCACGCCGAGCAGCGAGTTGCGCAGTACAAAGACGTCGCCGGGCGCCGGGTTGAGCGCGGCATAGACCAGCAGCAGACCAAGCACCATTGTGACGCCGCCGATGGCGTAGGTGCTACCACTGGCGGTGCCGGCGCGGATGGCAGGGACCACGATCATCAGCCCGAAGCCGATCACCAGCGCCGCGGCGACCAGCAGCGCGATGCTCAGCAGGCTACTGCCGATGCGGATGCCGTTGAGCAGCGCGAAGAGCGGCGCAATCGTCGCCACGGCCGGCAGCACGGTGATCGCCAGCACCGCGATCATCATGTACTGGCGGCCGGGGAACTTGAAGCGCGAAAAGGCGTAGGCTGCGCTGACGCCAATCAGCAGCGCGAAGAGCGCCACGCCCCCGGCCAGTTTCAGGCTGTTCAACGCCAGCTCGGTGAAGGTCACCGGGTTGGCCGTGGGCCGGTCGAGCACGGCGCGGTAGGCGTCGAACGAGGCGCCGGGCGGAATGAGCCGCAGCTCGGTAGGCCGAGCGATGTTGCGCGGGTCGAGCGACATGCTCACGATCCACATGATCGGGAAGAGCACCGTCGCCGCGATGAACAGGCAGAGGGCCTGGAAGAGCAACTGCTGCCACCATTTGAGCTGGCGGCCGGCCGCCGTGCTGCCCTTGCTGGCGCGCCTGGTGGGGGTTGTGGCGACACTAGACATCGTAGCTCTCCGTTGCGCGCGAGATGCGGTTGGTGATCAGGAAGATCGGGATCAGCACGAGGGCGATGATGACCGAGAAGGCCGCGGCCACGCCAAAGAGTTGCTGGGCATTCACCAGCTTGAAGGCCTGGGTGACCATAATCTCGGTCTGGCCGAGCGGGCCGCCGGCGCTCATGAAATAGATGATATGGAACAGGTTGAAGGTGGTGACGATGCCGACCATCGCGGCCGGCACCATGGCCGGGCGCAGCAGCGGCAGCGTGATGTTCCAGAACTGCTGCGAGCCGGTGGCGCCGTCGATCGCGGCGGCCTCGTACATCTCCTTGGGGATGGACTGCAGCGCACCAGTGGCGACGATGGTCATAAAGGGCCAGCCCAGCCAGATATTGGCGATCAGCATGGCGTAGTAGCTCAACGGCAGCGGCACGCCGGGGATGGGCGGCTCGATCTGGTTGAACCAGCGGATACCGACCGGCGCGCCCGAGATCATGCTTAGCAACTGGTTGATTGCGCCATACTGGTCATCGAACATATTGCGCCAGACGGTGGCGATCACGATGTTCGGCAACACCATGGGCAGGATGTACAGCGCGCGGTAGATCTTGCGTCCCCAGAGCCCCTCGACATTCAGCAGCACCGCGATCAAGATGCCTAGCGCCACGTGGAAGGCCACGTTCGAGAAGGTCCACCAGAGGTTGAAACCGAGCAGGCGCCAGAAGTTGAAGGTGCCGCCAAGCCGGGCGACGAACTGCGGATTATTGGTCAGGATGTCTGTGTAGTTCTTGAAGCCGACGCCCTGGGCCAGGCGGTAGTTGGGCGGGGGCTGCCCATCGGGGCCGAAGCGGTTGAGGGTCTGCTTGCCCTCCTCCTTGATCACCCCGTAGTCGGTGAACGACATCCAGACCTGGTAGGCCAGGGGGTAGAAGGTGACCAGCGCCATGATCAGCGCGGCCGGGATCAGGTAGACCAGAGGGGTCCGCAGTTGACGCCAGGCCTCGCCCGCCGACGATCGGGCCGCCTTGGGCTCGAGCGTGGCCATGCCCGGGTTCGTCGCAGCCATAAGGCTTCCTCCATTGGACTCATGCTACGCGCAACAGTGACGCAAGAGGACAATAACGGGGTATGCTTAACTATACCAGAATCTGGAGGAATACGATCGCCGCAAGATCAAGCTATCGTGCCTGGGCTGTTGCACCGTCCCTCGGGCAAGCCCCGGATCCC
>DAOUBZ010000305.1:0-14148 GCA_034432515.1 Chloroflexaceae bacterium
GGGCCGCAGCGCGCTGCGGCCCTACGCCTACGCCCGGCGCCGTCACGGGGTGACGCGAGGACGCGGGAACTACCGTCTCACAAGCGGCAGATATGATGATGATGATTGGCGCCCGGCGTCGATCCAGAAGCCGGCCGTCAGCGTATACGCTCCCGCACTCGACACCCCCGCCGCCGCCTGCCCGATTGTGCCGTGCAGCGTAAACGCGCCGCCACTGCTCAAACCGCCGCCGCTGGCAACCACCGAATTGATGCCGCTGATCGCCGCTGGCGTCACCGTAAAGCGCTGCCCGCCCGCCGGTTCCGCCCGCAGCGCACCGAGCGCCGCCAGCGACACAAGTAAGATCGCCAGCCCGCGAACAATGCTGGTCTGCATCATCGTCCTCCTTTCGTCAATAGACCAGCACGACGATGCTGCCGTTTTCGCGTGTGCCGTTCGTGAGAAATTATCCTCAGTAATAGGTGCGGGCCCGCATGTAGCAAACTGCGGCTCGGATGTATTCGCCATCGCCACATAGTAGCGATTGTTGACGATAAAGCCAAAATCGATCACGCAGGCGTTGAGGGTGTCGCTCCACGCAATCGTCGCCGAAGGCGGCGGGGCAGGCGATACAGGGACAATGGAAACGAAACTGCGTGAAATGGACGAGGTTGGCGAGCGGCAGTCTGCAACCACGCCGGCCTTGACCAACCCGTTCGCGCTGGCCGATTGGGCGATGCTATTCGTCCGCACTTGCACCAGCGGTCGCGTTGCGACTGTGTTGTACACCTCCCACGTGCCATTATTCAGGTTAGGACTGGCCACATTGTCCGGGTTCGGATTGTACGTCGTCCACCGCCAGCAGGGCCATGATTGATGTGAACGATGGTTGAGGCTTCATTGCGCTCTCCTTTCCTGGCAGTTCGCCTCACTGATACCTACGGTTCGATCGACGCCAACCGGTGCGTTATGGAGACCTGGGATCAAGGGTGTACCAGTTGCCGCGCCGCTACGCCTCGACGCGCACGCCGCGCCAGAAGGCGATATGGCCGGCGATCTGCTTCGCCGCCTCCTTCGGCTCGGGGTAGTACCAGGCCGCATCCTTGTTGACGTTGCCTTCGACAACCACGTCGTAGTAACTGGCCGTGCCCTTCCAGGGGCAGACCGTGTGGGTCGCGCTGTCGCGCAGGTACTCGCGCTTCACCGCCGCGGGCGGGAAGTAGTGGTTCCCCTCAACCATAACCGTCGCGTCGCTCTCGGCAATCACCACGCCGTTCCAGATTGCACGGGCCATTGGGCGCACTCCTTCTGAGTATGTTTGATCACGGGACCTGGAATCATTATGCCTGATTTTGCTAATCCAGGCGCGGGCCCCAGTCGCGCCTGCAGGGTGTGTCCACAAGGCCCGCCCTCCGCGGTGGGGTCTGGGGCAGCTACGTCGACCGACAAGGTGGGCCTGGTGCATGGCGACCGCTGCCGACAGGATACGGTGCTAGCGCGCGCTGACCAGCACTTTGCTCAGTTCGGCGCAACTGAAGAGCACCACCGCGTTGGCGTAGGTCCAGATCTGGAGTGCGAAGAGCGTGCCGATGGCGCCGTACAGGTTGCGCGCGCTGAAGAAGCGGATGTAGAGGCCAAGGCCATAGGTTGTGAGCAGCACGGCCGTGGCGCAGAGCAGGCCGGGTAGCCAGATCGCGCGCCAGCTCAGGCGCACCGGCGGCAACGCCCAGAGCAGGAAAATGTAGATCCCCGCGTAGATGCCGAGCAGCGCCAGCGGCGTGACCAGCGAGCCAAGCACGTCGCCGACCAGCGGCACATCGACGAGCAGCACTCGGGCGAAGAGCGCCAGCGCGAAGATCAGCAGCCCGGCTGCGGTCACCAGCGGGACGGCGAAGACGATACCAAAGGCGATCAGGTAATCAACGGCACGGCCGAGTATGCTCTTGCGCAGTCGGGCCAGTTGGGACTCGTCTGCGCCGGCGATCTCGGTCTGCCAGATCCGGCGGAAGGCGTAGCGCAGAAAGCGGAAGCTCGAGGAGGAGCCATAGAACAGCATCACCAGGCTGACGATCGCGACCATCAGCGACTGGTTCTGCACGCGCTCGAGGACGCCCGCGACAATGTTGCCGAGGGCCGGGCCGAGGAGCCGCTCCACCGTGTTCATGAACTGCTCGCCGGCCTTAACGCTCACGAAGCGCAGGATCAGGCCCGGGATGGCGAATACCATAACCACCAGGGGCACGACCGAGAGCATGCTGTAGTGGACCAGAGCGGCGCTGAGGGCGCGCCCACCGTCGGCACTGAACGCTGCGTAGGTGGCGCGGACCAGATCAACCAGGGTGCGGGCCGGACTCTGCGAGCGCTTGCGCATGATAACCTCCCTCACGCGCCGCGTCGCCACCGGGCGCGAAAGTTATCATAGCGCCTTTCCGGCCCATTGTGGACTCAACCCAGCGCCGGAGCGTCCGCCGCGCGCCCCGCAGCCATGCCCGCCTCGAGCGCGCGCCGGTTGAGCTCGGCGAAACGCGCCGGTACGCTGGCCAGCGTCGCGGCCAGCATCGCCTCGGGCGAGACCACCCCGGTCAGCGCGGTCAGCGCGCCGAGCATGACGATGTTCGCCACCACGGTGTTGCCCAGCCCCTCGGCGATCTGCGTCGCGCGCACCGGAACGAGCGGCAGCGCCGCGTCGCGCTGAAAGACCAGGTCGGGGTCGATGATGATCACGCCCCCGGGCTGGACCGCGCCGCCGTAGCGGCTGAAGGCCTCCTGCGACATGGCCACCAGCATGTCGGGGCTGTGCACCCCGGGGTAGCCGATCGGCTGGTCGGCAATGATCACGTCGGCGCGCGCGGCTCCGCCACGGGCCTCGGGGCCATAGGACTGCACCTGGCAGGCGATCAGCCCGTCGTAGACGGCCGCCGCCTTGCCAAGGATCACCGCCGCGGTGATCACCCCTTGCCCGCCGAAGCCGCAGATGCGGATCTCGTGTCTCATAGCTTCACCCTCGCCACCAGCCTGGCCCAGCGATCCTCGAAGGTCTCGCGCTCCAGGTCCTGGAAGACGCCGATCTTTAGCTTGCCAGCCAGGGCCGCGCGCTCTTCCGGTGAGCCGAACTGCTCGATCCACTCCCACTCATCGACCAGCACGGTCTGCTCGCGGTACCACTGCCAGATGCGCTCAAGCTCCTTCAGGCCGTTGCGCCGCCCGTAGGCGGTGGGGCAGGGCACGAGCATCTCGATCAGCGCGAAGCCGCGCTTGCTGATCCCCTGGGCGATCGAGCTGATCGGTTGTGCCGGGACGTTGACCGGCCAGCGGGCGACGTAGGGCGCGCCGAGGGCCCGGGCCAGTTCGCAGATGTCCAGCGGGTGCTCGATGTTGCCATAGGGCGTGGTGGTGCTGAAACTACCATCGGGGGTGGTCGGCGCGGATTGCCCGCCGGTCATACCGTAGGTAAAGTTGTTGACCAGAATGACCGTCAGGTCCATGTTGCGCCGAATGGCGTGCAGCAGGTGGTTGCCGCCGATGCCCGCGCCGTCGCCGTCGCCGGTGAAGATGATCACCGTCAACTCGGGGTTGGCGGCCTTGATCCCGCTGGCGAAGGCCAGCGCCCGCCCGTGGGTGGTATGCATGCCATCGGCGTTGATGTAGCCTGAGAGGCGCGACGAGCAGCCGATGCCCGACACGAATACCGTCCGGTCGAGATCGAGGCCCAGGCTGTCCAGCGCCCAGAGCGTATAGTTCAGCACGTTGCCGATACCGCAGCCATCACAGAAGATGGTCGGGAACATCTCCTGGCGCAGGTAGGCCGTCCGTAGTTCGGCAGCGGTCCGCGGTTTCAGGCTTGTTGCCATGACAGCTCCTCCAGCGCACTGAGCAGCTCCGCCGGACTGTGCAACTCACCGCCGATCCGGCTGTGCAGCACCACCGGACAGCGACCGGCGACCGCCTCACGAATGGGGTGGACGATCTGCCCCAGGTTCATCTCAGGGACGAGCAGCGCCCGCGCCCGCGCCGCCCAGCGGGCGACGACCGCCTCGGGGAAGGGCCAGATGCTGATCAGACGCAGCAGCCCGGCCTTGATGCCCCGGCGCCGGGCCTCCTCGACCACATCCTGGCAGGTGCGCGCCGTGATGCCATAGGCGATGACGGCGATGTCGCAGTCGTCGGGGTAGAACTCTTCGTAGCGGGTGATCAGCTCGCTGTGATCGGTGATCTTGGCCGCCAGGCGACGCACCAGCTGGTCGTGGATGGCCGCGCTCGAGGCGCGGGGCAAGCCCTGCTCGTTGTGGGTCAGCCCGGTCACGTAGGTGCGGAAGCCTGATCCAAAGGGCGCGAAGGGTGGCACCAGGTTCGGGCCGGGCGCGAAGGGGCGGTAGCCCTCCGGGCTGGTGGCCCGCACCCGCTCGTAACGCGCGATCGTCTCGACGTCGGGGATGACCAGCCGCTCGCGCATATGGCCCAGTTCGCCGTCGATGAAGAGCAGCACCGGCGTCCGTAGCTGCTCGGCCAGGTTGAAGGCGACGATGGTCAACTCCATGGCCTCCTGGACCGAGGCGGGGCAGAGCATGATGATCTCGTGGTCGCCGTGGGTGCCCCAGCGGGCCTGCATCATATCGCCGTAGGCGCCCATGGTCGGCTGGCCGGTGGAAGGCCCGGAGCGCTGCACATTGACGATCACGCAGGGCGTCTCGCTCATGATCGCGTAGCCCAGGTTCTCCTGCATCAGCGAGAAGCCAGGGCCGGAGGTGGAGGTCATGGTCTTGGCGCCGGTCCAGCTTGCGCCAATGATCGCGCCCATGCTGGCGATCTCGTCCTCCATCTGGATGTAGCAGCCGCCGATCAGCGGCAGCAGTTCGGCCATACGCTCGGCGACCTCGGTGGCCGGGGTGATCGGGTAGCCGGCAAAGAAGGTGCAGCCGGCCAGAAGCGCGCCATAGGCGCAGGCGTCATCGCCCTGCACAAACTGGACCGGTTCGCCGAGGGCCTGGCGGATCCGCTGGCTATCGCTGGACACAGCATGCCTCCGTCACGGTGATCGCGAAATCGGGGCAGAGCAACTCACACAGGCGGCAGCCATTGCAGCGCTCGGCCAGCGCCAGCTCAGGCAGGTGGATGCCGCGTACCGAGAAGCGCTCGGCCATGCGCAGCGCCCTGGTAGGGCAGGAGATGGCGCAGAGCGTGCAGCCTTTGCACCAGCGCTCGTCGATCTGAATGGTGTGCATAATCACCTGCCGTCATTCCCAGTATCTGGTGGCCTGCGGCCAGTGGCGCTGTGCGAAACCGATGGCATGTCACCCTGAGCGAAGCGAGGGGTGACAGTCGGTTCTCGTCTACGAGACAGAACACGGACAACTGTCGTCATGGCCCCATACGCTTTTCATCGCGATAGCAAGCTACAGCGGAATATCCAGGTAGCGCTCCAGGGCCTCTTTGCCGCGGTAGTCGGGCAGGATGCGCGGCGCGGTGCGCGTGGTCTCGATGCCGGCCGCGTCCAGCAGGCGCTCGTAGGCCGCGACATGGGCCAGGCTGAGCCGTCCGGGTGGGTGCGCCCGCGCATAGGCTGCGGCAGCCATGCCCGCCCGGCGGCCAAAGACGTTAAAGTCGAGCAGCGAGTTGCCCATGAGCCGGTTCTTGCCGTGGATGCCGCCCATCACCTCGCCGGCCACGTAGAGCCCGGGCACGCTGGTGGCGCCGTGCTCATCGGCGGCGACCCCGCCGTTCTGGTAGTGCAACGTGGGGAAGACCAGGATGGGGTCGCGGGTCATGTCGATACCGAAGCGTGTGTACATGCGGAACATTGCCGGCAGGGCGGCGCGGATGGTGCCCGGCCCGTGGATCAGGTCGACCATAGGCGCATCGAGCCAGACCCCACAGATGCCATGGGGCGTGGCCACGCCCAGGCCGCGCTCGCCGCACTCGCGGATGAAGGCGGCAGCCTCGACGTCGCGGGGCTCGAGCGGAAAGACGAACTGCTCGCCGAGCGCATTGAGCGGCTGCGCGCCCAGGCCGCGTACCTTCTCGGTGATCAGCAGGCCGGCCATCTGGGCCGGAAAGGCCGCCCCGGTGGGGTGGTACTGTACCGCGTCGAGGTCCACCAGTTCGGCGCCGACGCGGTAGGCCAGCACCAGGCCGTCGCCAGTGGCGCCGTAGTGGTTCGTGGTGGGGTACTGCTGCATATGCAGCCGCCCCAGCCCCCCGGTGGTGATGATCGTCGCCCGCGCCCGCACGATATGGTAGCGCCGGGTCTCGAGGTTGATCAGCACCGCGCCGGTCACCCGGCCCTCACCATCGGAGAGCAACTCGATCGCCGGTGAGAACTCGACCACCGGGATGCCCAGGCTGCGGGCCTCGTCGCGCAGCACGCGCATGATCTCGAGGCCGGTGTAGTCGCGGGCCGAGTGCATGCGGTTGCGCGAGGTGCCGCCGCCGGGGTTCTCGACAAAGTGGCCGGCGGGATCTTTGTCGTACATCACGCCGAGTTGCTCGTGCCACTGGATGATCAGCGGCGCATCGTTCACCAGCGCGCGCACCAGCTCGGGACGATTGGTGAAGTGGCCACCACCGACCACGTCGAGGAAGTGCTGGGTGGGCGAGTCCTGCGGGCGGTCGGCGGCCTGGATGCCACCCTGGGCCATGGTCGAGTTCGAGTCGCCGTGGCGCAGCTTGGTGGCGATCATCACCCGTGATGGGTCGAGCCCGGCCTTGACCGCCCAGATCGCCGCGACCGTGCCGGCGCCACCGCCGCCGATCACCAGCAGGTCGACGTCGGCATCGATATGGCTCAGGTCCAGGCTGGTACGGACCAGCGGGCGGGCCTCGAACAGGTCGGCCAGTTCGTGGTTGACCTGCATGCCCTGGCTCGGCCCGAAGCGCAGCGGGCGCCGGGCGCCGGCCTTGTAATCGGGGTGGCAACTGGTGAGCAGCGCCTTGCGCGCCTCAAGGCTCAGCGCCGGAAAGGTGCGGCCAAGGCGCGCCGAGCGCGTCTGCTCGACCAGGGCGATGCTTGCGCGCATCGCGGGTGGGTAGCCGTCAATCAGCTCCATTCCGTCATTCCTCCGCGTGGGCCGTGGGGGGTATGGCGTCACCCCATCACCCTGTCACCCTGCGCCCCGTGGCGGGATCAGGCCGAAGCATGATCCCGGCTTCCCCGCGTCCTCGCGTCCCCGTGTCCCCGCGTCCTCGCGTCCCCGTGTCACCGCATCCCCGCGTCCTCGCGTCCCCGTGTCCTCGCGTCCTCGAGTCCTCGTGTCACCCCATCACCCCTCCAGCTCATCCTGGTAATCCACCGGGTCCATGGGCGAGTTGTAGCGCCGGGTGGCGCTGTAGGGCTCAGCACCATCGGCGACGGCCTCGAAGCTGCGCTGCTCATAGCGGGCGCGGAGTTCGGCGGCGGGCAGGCTGATCAGCGCGTCTAACTCGGCGTTGTAGCGACCGGCGGCGATCTCGGCCACCCGCCGGGCCAGGTCGGGCGCGGGGGGTGCGAGGTACTTGCCATAGATGCGGCGGGCCAGCAGGCCCACGGCGTAATGCTTGATGTCGGCCGGGCAGCGGCTCGAACAGATGCCGCAGGCGATGCAGTCAAACGAGAGCATGGCCGCCCGTTCGACATCGCCGCGCAGGGCGGCCTGGATGTAGTCCATCACCGGAAGGCCCTGGGGGCAGGAGCGCGAGCAGGTGTTGCAGGCCACACAGCCGGCGATCTCGGGGAAGTGCTGCACCAGGGTGTTCGGCTGCGGCACGATCGCATGCAGGTCGTAGGGCCGGGTCAGCAACGGCACGAACGGCATCTGGACCAGGCACATGCCGTCCTCGACCAGGGTCTGGCAGGCGAGGGCGGTGAAGATGCGGTGGTTGCCGTCACGACGATAGAGCGTCGGACAGGCGCCGCAGAAGCCGCCGCGGCAGCCGGCGCCGCGCACCAGCTTGTAGCCGGCGTACTCGATCGCGGCCATGATCGTCAGCCCGCTCGGCACCTGGTAGCTCTTGCCCATGAGCTGCATTGTGATCAGCCCATTGCCATCGCTCATGCCGCTCCTCCTTTCGCCTGCGCGAGGTCGCGCTGCCGCAATGGCGGCAACTGGTCGATCTGCCGGGCCTCCAGGCCGAGCTCCTCCGGCTCGAGACCAAAGGCGAGGCCGATCAGCTGGGTGTAGTAGAAGACCGGCAGCGGCGCGCCATTGCGGGGCTGCAGGGTATCGAAGTTGAAGTGGCAGAGCGGGCAGGAGAGCACGATCGCCTCGGCGCCGCCTGCCCGGGCCTGCGCCGCCGTCGCCGTCACCCGCTCGGTGACCAGCCCCGGCTGATCGACCGCCTGGTAGGCGCCGCAGCAGCGGGTCTGCAGATGCCCCTCGATCACGGTGGCGCCCAGGGCCTGCAGCAGGTCGCGCAGCAGCGCGGGCGTCTCGGGGTCATCGATGCCGACCGTGGCGGGGCGCAGCAGCTTGCAGCCGTAGTAGGGGTAGACGTGCAGTTCCCGCAGGGGCCGGCGCACCCGGGCGCGGATCGCCGCCAGTCCGACCCGGTCGCGCAGCACCTGCAACAGGTGCAGCACGCTGGCATCGCCGTCGTAGCGCAGCTCAGCGTCGGTGCTGGCGCTGATCGCGGCGAACTGCTCGGGCTGCTGGCGAGCCAGCAGATTGGCGCGCGCCAGAGTGTTGAAGCACATATCGCACAGGGTTACCACCTCGTGCGCGCCCTGCTGCCGCAGCCGCGCCAGCACCCGCACCGGGGCCATGTGGCGGATGAGGTTGGCGCTGGTGAGCGTGTGGACCACGCCGCAGCAGTTCCACTCGGCCATCTCGCGCAGCTCGACGCCCAGGGCGCGCAATATGGCCAGCGCCGCCTGCTCGTGCTGGCGCGCCGAGGCTTTGATTGTGCATCCCGGATAGTAGGCGAGCTGCATGCTGATGCTGCTTTCTGTTTGTCCCCGGTCGTGGCCGGGATCAGCCTGTATTCCGGCGCAAACTGGCCACCAGGGCGATCGGCGGCAGGTCGCGCAGCGTCGTCGCGGGCAACTGCGCCACGGCCAGCCGGTCACCCCGCTCGCGGATGGCGGTCAGGCGCAGCGCCTCCATTACGCGGGGCACCTCGATCGCCCGTGGGCAGCGTTCGGCGCAGCTGTCGCAGCCGACACAGACCCAGAAGGCGCGCCGGTCGAGCACCCCCGGCAGGCCGAAGCGCAGGTGCTGGATCAGCCGGTCGGGCGGCAGGTCCATCGCTGCGACGAAGGGGCACGCCGCCGCGCAGGTGCCGCACTGGTAACACGCGGCCAGGCGCTGGCCGCTGAGGGCCTCGACAGTCTGCAGCAGTTCGTTGGCCTGGCTGTCCGCCCGTATGGTGATGCTCATGCTTGCGGCTCCTGGCGCTCCAATTCGAGCTTGCGGTAGATCAGGCTGAGCGGAATTTCCTCCGGGCAGACCCGTTCGCACTCATCGCAGCCGGTGCAGTGATCAGCCAGGTGGTAGGCGCGCATCAGGTGGTAGGCGAAGACGCTGACCGGTTCACGGGTCTGGCGACGCGGGTCATCGCGCTCGAGGGTGAGCGGGCACTGCTTGCAGAAGCAGAGCGGGCAGACCGTCTGGCAGGCGTAGCAGAGCGTGCAGCGGCTGAACTGTTCGCACCAGAAGGCGAGCCGGGCGGACGGGTCGAGCGCCTCGAGGCTTCGCACCGCCGCGAAGCGATCGGCGGGCAGCGCGTCTGCCGCGGGCAGCGGCTCGCCCAGCAACTCGTCGTACAGCTCCGGCGTCGGGCTCGCACAGGCGGCGCACTTCGCCAACAGCAGCGCGGCCCGGCCCCGGCGCACGACCTCGTCCCCCACGCCGATCAGCAACTCCGCGCCGTCTTCCACGAGGCCGGTCACCGGCCCGGGGGCGGTGGCGGCGACCTGCGCGGGGTCGGCCATGCCGTGGCAGACCACGCCGACGATGTAGAGCCGCTCGCGGGCGAGCTGGTGCAACTGCAGCAATTCGGCCACACTGCGGGCGTCGCAGGCCTTGAGGGCCAGGCCCACCCGGCGGTCGGCGTGCTTGCGCAGCGCGCCGGCCAGGTTCGGCACACAGACCGGGTTCCACACCAGCTTCTCGGCCTCGGCGGGCGCGCGGGCCACGAAGGGCGCGACCCGCAGCGGGCTGGAGCCCTGGCGGTAGCCGAGGAACAGATCGACCGCCCCCTCGGCCAGCAGGTCGTGGGCCCGTACACGGAGCTGCTGTTCGATCAGGCTTGTCATCAGGGTACCTTCATCCTCAGCGGGCCGAGCGCCCGCAGTTCCTCGGTCATCTCGCTCACCACGGCGGCAAAGCGCGCCCCCTCGGAGGCCGAAACCCAGGCCAGCCTGAGCCGGCGCCGGTCGATGCCGAAAAAGTCGAGCAGGCGCCCGAAGCGCTCGAAGCGCTGCTCGGCGAACTCGTTGCCCGAGACGTAGTGGCAGTCGCCGGGGTGGCAACCGGCGACCAGCACGCCATCGGCACCCTGCTCGAAGGCGCGGGCCACGAAGAGCGGGTCAACCCGACCGCTGCACATCACCCGCACGATGCGGATGTTCGGCGGGTACTGGAAGCGGCTCACGCCGGCGGTGTCGGCGCCGCCGTAGGCGCACCAGCTGCAGAGCAGGCCGAGAATGCGCGGCTCGAACGGCTCACTCATGGCCGGGGCCCTCCCATGCCGACTCGATCATCGCCAGCAGCTGCCCGTCGGTGAAGCCGCGCTGCTGCAGCGCGCCCGAGGGGCAGGCAGCGACACAGGTGCCGCAGCCCTTGCACTGCACCTCGGCGATGGCAACCACGCCGCGGGCCGGGTCGAGGCTCATCGCGCCGTAGGGGCAGTGCGGCACACAGATGCCGCAGCCGGAGCAGCGCTCGGCCAGCACCTCGGCGATGATCGGCTCGACGCTGACCTGCCCCCGCAGCAGCGGGGTGGCCGCCCGTGACGCGGCACCCGCGGCCTGGGCGATCGTATCGGGAATGCTGCGCGGGTAGTGGTCGGCCCCGCACAGATAGATCCCGTCGGTGCAGAAGTCGAGCGGGCGGATCTTGGCGTGGGCCTCGCGGTAGAAGCCCTGGCTGTCGGTGGCCACCTTCAGCAACTGCTTGAGCCGCGGCGTATCAGCATCGCCGTGCAGCGCCGCCGTCAGCACCACCAGGTCGGCCTCGATCGCCAACTCCTCGCGCAGCAGCGTATCGTGGACCGTGACGACCACGCGCCGGTCCTGCACCGTCACCTGCGGGGGCTTCCCACCGTCGTAGCGGATGCGGTACGGCCCGACCGTTTCGAGCATCCGCGTGAAGTACTCTTCCTGGCCGCTACCGTACACACGCATATCCTGGTAGAGCATGAAGATGCTGGCTCCGGGAGCAGCGCGGTGGAGCGCCATAGCGTTCTTCACCGAGACGCCGCAGCCGATCCGGCAGCAGGCAGGATTCTCTGCGTCCAGCGAGCCGGCGCAGTTGATCATCACCACGCTGCGCGGTGTGCCGAGCGTCCCGTCGCGCAGGCGCCGCTCCAGCTCAAGCTGGGTGATGACCCGCGGGTCGGCGCCGTAGCCATAGCGCCCGCGCAGGTCGGCCTCGCGGAAGCCGGTTGCCACGATGATCGCGCCAACCTGCAGCTCGCTGATGGCGCCGCCGACACCCTCGTCGAGCACGGCGCGGAAGTTGCCGATGTGGCCGCTCAGCTCGCGCAGCTCGGCGCCAAGGAACAACCGGATCCGCTGGCGCTGCAGCACCCCGCGCACCAACTGCTCGCGCAGCTCGCTGGCCGGAATGCCGCTCGGCGCCAGGGTGGCGAGCGTATTGAGCTTGCCGCCGAGGGCGGGCTCGCGCTCGACCAGGTACACGTCGATGCCCATATCGGCCAGGGTCATAGCTGCGGTCATGCCCGCCACGCCGCCGCCGATCACCAGGCAGCCGGGGGTCACGGCCAGTTGCTGGGCCGGTAGCGGGGTCAACTGGCTGGCGCGCGCCACCGCCATACGCACCAGGTCGGCGGCCTTGGCGGTCGCCGGGCGAGGGTCGCGCGAGTGGACCCACGAGCACTGGTTGCGGATGTTGGCCATCTCGAACAGGCCCGGGTTCAGCCCGATCTCGGCGCAGGTCTGCTGGAAGAGCGGGCCGTGGGTGATCGGCGAGCAGGCCGCCACGACGACCCGGGTCAGGTTGTTGGCCTCGACCGCGGCCTTGATGCGGCGCTGGGCGTCCTCGGAGCAGGCGAAGGTACAGGCGTCGACGAAGGCCACCCCGGGGAGCTCGCGAGCATAGGCGGCGACCGCGGGCACATCGACGAAGCCGGCGATGTTCTTGCCGCAGCTGCAGACAAACACCCCGGTGCGCGGCTCGGCGGCAGCCAGTTCACGCTCGGGGAGTGGATCGGCCACTGCGACGCGCTGGCGCCCGCTCAGCGGGATGACGGCGCGCGCGGCGGCGCCACTGGCCCGGGCCACACTATCGGCGATGTCGTTGGGCCCCTGGGCGCCACCGGCCAGGAAGATCCCATCGCGGGAGGACTGCAGCGGGTCGCGCAGCGGGTCGCGGGGCTCGAAGAAGCCGTGGGCATCAACGTTCACGCCGAGCACGCGGGCCAGGCGGTGATTCTCGGGCGCAGGCACGATCGCCGTGGAGAGCACCAGCAGGTCGAACACCTCGCTGTGCACCGTGCCGGTCAGCGTATCCTCGTAGCTGATGGTCAGGCTCTGGTCGGGGTTCTCGCTCACCTCCGCGGGGCGGCTGCGGATGTAGCGCACCCCGTGGTCGGCGGCGCGGCGGTAGAACTGCTGAAACTCCTTGCCGTAGGCCCGCAGATCCATGTAGAAGATCGTGGCCTGGGTCGCCGGGGCGTGCTCGAGGGTGATCAGCGCCTCCTTGGTGGCGTACATGCAGCAGATCTTCGAGCAGTAGGGGTAACCGCCCTGGAGGCTGCGCGAGCCGACGCACTGGATCCAGGCCACCCGCGCAGGCGGCTGGCCGTCGGAGGGGCGCGTCAGCGTGCCGCCAGTCGGCCCGGAGGCTGAGAGCAGCCGCTCGTACTGCAGCGCGGTCAGCACATTCGCATAGCGACCGTAGCCGTACTCCTTGCGCAGCGTGGTGGGCTCGAGCACCTCGAAGCCGGTCGCGACCACGATGCTGCCCACCGTCACCGTGAGCGGACGGGCGCGTTGCAGGAAGGTAATTGCCCCGGTGGCACAGGCCCGGTCGCACGCGCCGCAGCCGACGCAGTGGCGATAGTCGATCGTATAGACCGCCGGCACCGCCTGGGGAAACTGCAGGAAGATCGCCTTGCGCGTCGACAACCGCCCGTTGAACAGGTCGGCCACCTCGACCGGGCAGGCGCGGGCGCAGTCGCCGCAGCCAGTGCACTTCTCGGGGTCCACATAGGTCGTCTGGCGCCAGATCAGCGCCTCGAAGCTGCCCGCCGAGCCGCTCACCCGCTCGACCTGGGCCGAGGTCAGCAGAGTGATGTTGGGGTGCCGGGCCAGTTCGACCATCTTCGGTGCGGCAATGCAGATCGCGCAGTCGTTGGTCGGGAAGGTCTTGTCGAGCCTGACCATGGTGCCGCCGATGCTGGCCTGCCGCTCGACGACGAGCACCCGGTAGCCCTTGTCAGCCAGATCCAGGGCAGCCTGCATCCCGCTGATCCCGGCGCCGATCACCAGCACATCGTAGGCATGGGTTTCCATGGATCTGTGTCCTGTCTGTGAGCGCCGCCGGGCGGAACAAAAAAAGGCAGGGGCACAAGCTGCAACATCGCCTTGCGCCCCTGCATCATTGCAAGCTGTTTTAGTTCATCGCACGTCCTGCTTCGATACCCGTCACTGTACCATCGACCAGCGGTCTGGCGAGTAATTATGTCACCACCTTGGTTTAGATTTGTTCGTCTGTGAAGCGGTGCCAGGCCAGCCCGCCCACCAGCGCGGCCCCACCGAGCAGCAGCGCCGGTGTGAGCGGCAGCGCCCAGGCCAGCCCGGCGGGGTCGACCAGCGCCCACCAGGCGAGCCCGCCCATCGCGAGCATGCCGGCGGTGACCAGGCCCCGGGCCTGGCCGGTATTGAGCGGGCCGACCGCGACCGTGAGCACGTACCAGCCGGCCACCCAGGCAAGCGTCAGGCCAGCAGTGAGCAGGAGCGCCTGCAGCAGCCCGCGCCCGAGTTGGGGCGCGGCCCCGGCCAGCGGCGCAAGGCTG
>DAOUBZ010000306.1:0-3484 GCA_034432515.1 Chloroflexaceae bacterium
CAGGCGGGCGGGACGCCCGCGCACCCGGCGTGAGCAAAACGGGGTTTGCCAGCAGTATTGTGCAACGTCGGAACGCGAACGCATCCTGAGTGGCGCGCAGCGCGTACGGGGTTTGCCAGCAGTATCACTGCAACAGCCCTGCACGTATCGCACCGCCGGCGCCAGCCCTGCTGTCTCGACTGGGTGCGTGGCATTGGTGGCGCCACGCTGCCCGGCTGGTCACGCGCCCTGATCGCCCTGGGCAAAGAGCCGACTCCGCTCACCGCCTACCCCGTGACCGAGGAGAACGGCGAGGTGTTTGTCGAGTTGTAGCGCGAACGGGTGCGAATGGCTCACGTTCGCCAGAGGCGCACCGTGCCGTCGGAGCCGGCACTGATCAGGGTCGCGCCGTCGGGCGTATAGACCAGCCGGGTGACGGCACCCGCGTGACCAGTGATCGTCGTGGCCGGGTTTGTCCGCCGCCGTTGCTCGTCGGGGGCCAGCCGCCAGATGCGGATGGCGCCACTCGCGTCACCGGCAGCCAGCGCGCGGGCATCCGGCGCAAAGGCCAGGCTCACCAGCGGCTGAGCGGCACCGCCCGGGGCGCGCTGTTCGGTCCCATCGGCAACACGCCACAACTGGACGGCACCATGCTCGCCGCAGGCGGCGAGCATGGTGCCATCTGCACTGAAACTCAGGCTGCGCACCGGCCCGCCCGCGAAGTGCAGAGCCAGCGTGGGCTCGTGCTGCTCACGCTCCAGATCGGCCAGGCGCCAGGCATAGATGCGTCCGTCATCGGTTGCGACCGCGACTGCGTCCCCACCGAACGTCATATGCCGCGGCCGCCCCCGCAGCCCGCGCAGGACGTGCCAGAAGCGCCCCCCCGGCACCTCTGGCGGTGCGGCGAGTTGCCAGAGTTGCACCGTGCCGCTGCCATCGCTGCTCGCCATGAGCCGCCCATCGGGAGCGAGCGCCGCCACCTGCTGCCCCCCGTGGGTCTGCATCAGGACGCTCAATTCACCGCTTGCGACGTCGCAAACGCGGATGCTCTGATCGCTCGCAGCGGTGATCAACTGCAGCGGCCCGGCGAAGGCCAGCCCCGTGACCGGCCCCGGGTGATCACTGAGCCGCGTGCGCCGGGCGCCGCCTGCCGCGAGCGCATAGACCGACAGTGAGCCGTCGCTGCCACCCACCGCCAGCCGCTCACCCGCGGGGTTGACGGCGAGGGCAGTCACCCGGCCGCTGAGCGGGCGCAGTGCCGTCAGCCGGGCGCCATCGGCGACCCGCCAGGTGAACAGCCGCTCGTCCTCCGCCACCGTCGCGAGCCGGGCGCCGTCGGGGCTGAAGGCCAACCCGGCGACGGGTCCGGCGTGCCCGTCGAGCGTGTGCAGGAGCGTGGCATCGGCGCTGCGCCAGATGCGCGCCCGGTGGTCGGCTGCGCCGCTGGCGAGCAAGGCGCCATCGGGGCTGAAGGCCAGCGTCTCAACCGCGCCCTGGTGGCCTTCCAGGCTGCGCGCCAGGCGCCAGGTGCGCGTATCCCACAGCTGCACGCTGCGCCCACGGGAGCCGGCAGCCAGCAGGGTGCCATCGGGGCTAAAGGCCAGTGCTTCGACGCCACCACCGTGCCCCGGCAGCGTCTGCACACGGGTCCGATCGACGCTGCGCCAGACGCGCACGGTGCGGTCGGCGCCACCGGCGGCGATCAGGGCGCCATCGGGGCTGAAGGCCACGCTCAGCAGCTGCTCATCGCCATCGCGCAGGCTTGCCAGCACCACCGGGGACGCACTCTCACCGCCACAGCGCCAGAGCCAGACGCTGTGGTCCAGGCTCGCCGAGGCCAGTGTCCGCTCGTCGGGGGCGAAGGCCAGCCCGGTTACCGCCGCGCTGTGGCCGCTACAACTGCCCCGCAGCCGCCCGTCGGCGAGATCCCACAGGGCGATCTGCGGCCCGGCGGCAAGCGCCAGCAGCCGCCCGCTGGGGCTGAGAGCCGCGCAGCGGGTCGGGCAGTCGATGGCCCACAGGGGGATGCCGCGCTGCAGCTCGACCAGCGACGGGCCGCCCCCTGAGACGACGAGCGCGTGATCGGCGTCGGGCAGAAAGACCGTCCGGGCAACGCCGCGCCCCAAGCGCAGCATCAGGCCCTGCCGATCCAGGGCTGGCAACCCGAAGTCGCCCCGCAAGGTCAGGACGGGGGGGACCGCTGGGGGCTGGGACGAGGCGGGCGGGGGCGGGGGCGGCGGCTGGGCGGCGGCGTGGGCACGGAGCGTGTGCAGCAACTGCTCATAGCCGCTGGCGCTGAACAGGTTAAGGACCGGGCTGGCGCGCAGCACTGGCGGCGTTTCGACGCTGGCGAGCTTGAGCGTCAGGGTCGGGCGGCCCTCGGCTGGCGTAACGGCGAGCAACTCCAGATACTTCGCCATCATCGGCACGGGACCACTCGCCGGCCAGGCGCGTTGCGACAGGCAGACCACAACTGCGTCCGCCGCACGCAGTGCTTCGCGCAGCGCCCACGGCGCGTCGCGGCGCTCCGCTGGGAGATCGCTGGCAAGGCTCGGGTTAAAGCCGTCGGTGTGCAGGCGCCGGGCCAGTGCACGTACAGCCGGCGCGTCCTCGGGCGCACAGAGGATGAGCAGCGCAAGCGCGGGGCCCTGGGCGCGGCTGGTTGACATACGCGTAGGTTCCGACTCGTAGCTACGGCCCCAGAAGTATACCATACCACGGTGGCGGTATCTGGCGGTGCTATACTGAGCCCAGAAGCTCCGCTTTCTGGTCGTTATTCCGACCCCATTGATAGCAGTTGAGGAGTGCGCAATGCTGGCGCAAGCGGAAAATCTGTCACAGTACCGAACGCTGACGATGACGGTGCTGATGACCCCGGACACGGCGAACTTTGCCGGAAACGTGCATGGCGGCCATATCCTGCGACTGCTCGACCAGGTGGCCTACGCCTGCGCGTCTCGCTTCTCGGGCACCTATGTGGTCACCATCTCGGTCGACCAGGTGGTCTTCCACGAGCGCATCCACGTGGGCGAACTGGTGAGCTTCATCGCATCGATCAACTACACCGGCAGAACGTCCATGGAGGTCGGCATCCGCGTGGTGGCAGAGAACATCACTGCCCGCAGCCAGCGCCACGTGCTGACCTGCTACTTCACCATGGTCGCGGTCGATGAGCACGGGCGGCCCTGTACCGTTCGCCAGGTGCCGATCGAGACCCCGGAGCAGCGCCGGCGCTGGGCAGCAGCCAAGCTGCGGCGCGAACTGCGCCGCGAGATCGAGCAGCGCAGCCTCGAGATCCGCCAGCATCCCGAGGAGATGCTGAGCGAACTGGAGGACGAGCCGCATTAATACTACAACGAAGGTTGTCATTCCGAGCCCTTCGCGGAGGTTCCCCTGAGCCCTTCGGCGGAGGTTACCCTGAGCGAAGCGAAGGGCTCAGGGGAACCTCCGCGAGGAATCCCGGCGGTGATGCCATCCCGAGACCCTTCGCTCCGGCTACGCCTCC
>DAOUBZ010000307.1:0-3944 GCA_034432515.1 Chloroflexaceae bacterium
GCTTCACCAGGTGCCCGGCGCAGCGCTCGAACAACTCCCGCCCCTCCAGGGGATGAACCTGCACGCCTTCCGCTGGGACCACGCGCTCGCCTTCGGACGCTGGCTGCTCAAAGACGAGTATCCACGCGATATCACCGTCTACCTGATCGAGGGGGCCTGTTTCGATCTCGGCGCGCCGTTGAGCGATGCCGTGGCCGCGCAGATGGAGACCCTGGCCCGGCACCTCGTACGGGAACTGAGTGACAGTTATGACAACATTGCAGGTTGAACTGACCAGCCGGGGCTATCTGCACCTGCCCGCCGACCTGGCGGGGCGCTACTTTCCCCACGATGTGCTGGTGGCCCTGGCCCGCGGCCCCGAGCTCTGGCTACTGCCCACCCGCGGCGCGGCCGCCGGCGGCCTGCTGCTCAAACAGCGCAATCTCCACGGTGATCGCAGCGTGCTGATCTGGGAACTGCTGCCCGCCGGCACTCCCCCCGGCCCGCGCCCGGCCTTCTGGGACGAGCGCAGCGGCGCGCTACGGGTGGCGCTATGAACTGGCCCTTTCGCCCACCACAGCCGCCCGACGGCTTTCCCGATACGGCCCTCGCCGCCCAGACCAGTGTCAGCTACGAGCGTAGCCAGTGGGTGGTCTACCTGGAAATTATCTTCTGGGAGGAGACGCGCCGCTACCGCATCGAGGCCTATCGCAGCGAGCGCCAGGCCCGGATCGCCGCCGACTGGATCCAGCGCGCCGCCCAGCGCGACCTGCCGCACCCTCCCACCGGGATGTGAGTTTAGCCCAGAAAGACCTGGCGCAAAGGAGACGCCCCGCGATGACGGAGCTTGCCATCCGCCCCCAGCCGCTCGGCATCTTCCCGCTCCCGGCGGGCCACCTGGTCCTGCCACCCGCCGAGGGTGCCGCCGTGGCGCTGCCCGCCCTGCTGGAAGGCCACCTGCCCGATCCGCTCCCCGCACCCTGGCGCTTCTTCGCCCTGGCGCTCGCCGGCAATATCACTGGCGCCCTGGCGTCCCTCGCGCACGACCCCTCGCCCGAGGCGCGCTACAACCGCCTCGTGCTTAGCGGCGACCCGGCGCTCTACGCGGCACTGCGCGCTGAGCTCAGCGGCGACCTGGCCCTGCTCCTGGAGGTGACGGCCTATACCCTCGGCCTGAGCGAGAGCCCGCCCGCAGCTGGCACCACCAGCGGCGAACTGCGCGCCTTCATCCTGATGGCGCGCGCCGCTTACGCGCTGGAGTGCGGAGCAGGCGTAGCAGCCGAGGCCGAGCTTGACGATGCCATCGCAGCCGCGAGGCCGCACTCGTCCCTGCTGGCGGCCCAGCTGCACATCACGCGGGCCGAGACGCGGGTGGCCCGCCTGGGCCCCGAGCCGCTGGCCATCCAGCACTCCCGTGAGGCGATCCGTCTGCTCGCCGGCAGCGGCCTGGCCGAAACGCGCGCCTACGCCAGCCTCAGCCTGGGTATGCTCTACCAGGAGCTCGCCAATGGCCAGCGCGCGCCGCTGCTCGAAGCGGTGAAGTGTTATCAGGAGGCGCTGCGCGTCTTCAGCCGCGCCGCCTACCCCGAGCTCTACGCCCTGGCCCAGAACAACCTGGCCCTGGCCTACCTGGCCATGCCGCTCAGCGAAGCCAGCGACCAGTTGCGCATGGGCATTGCCGTGCAGGCGCTGCGCGAGGCGCTGACGGTCTACAGCGCCGACGAGTACCCGGAGCACTGGAGCAGCGCGCAGCTCAACCTGGCGAATGCGCTGCAGTACCTGCCCTCGGCCCACCCCGAGGAGCACCTGGTAGAGTCGGTGGAGCTCTACGAGGCCCTGCTGGCCGCCCGCGACCCGGAGCGCGACCCGCTCGGCTATGGGCGGGTGCTGGCCAACCAGGGTAATGCCCTGGCCCACCTGGGCGTTTTCACCCACGCCCGGCCGAAGCTCCAGGAGGCCGCCCGGCTCTTCGCCGCCGGCGGCGACCACGAGGCCGCCGCAACGGTTCGCCAGCTGCTGGGCGAAATCGAGCAGCACGTGGCTGCACAGAAGGGGGAGCGCCTGGATGGAGGCCTACCAGCGCCAGCAGTTTGACTTCCTGCTGCTCACCGCGGTCGAGCGTTATGTCGAGCGGCTTGTCCAGCGCAACGGTGGTGCAGAGTTCGCCCTGCAGCGCCTGCGCAGCGACCCACAGGGTGAGGGCGTCTGGCTCGACCAGTTCACCCAGGCGATCTTCCGTGACTTCCTGCTCGACAACCCGGCCGGGGCCTGCTTTGTGCTCCAGGCCCTGCCCCGCCGCCGCGTCGCCCCCCCGGAGGCCGGCACGGTCGAGGCGATGCTCCAGCAACTGGCGCTGCGCGCCTTCGCCGACCTGCTGGGCGCGAAGACGATCGAGGCACTCGAACGACCATAGGCATTCCAAGGAGCATCCGTGATCAGGCAGTCTGACACACTCGAAACCCTCGCCCAGCGGGTCGACCGGGCCATGGCCGAGGTGCGCACGCTCGACGACGACGCCCGTGGCAAGGCGACCGAGCTCAAGCAGGCGGTCGAAGCCTTCCATAAGGCCGGGCTCACAACGATCATCCAGCGGCTCAAAGCCGACCCGCGCGGCAAGGAACTGCTCTTCGAACTGGTCGACGAGCCCCTGGTCTACGCGCTCTTCGCGATGCACGAACTGGTCCGCGCCGACCCGGCCACCCGTGTGGCGCGGGTGCTCGAGCAGGTGCGGCCGTATATGCAGTCCCACGGCGGCGATGTGGAACTGGTCGAGGTGCATGGTGATACGGTCTTTGTGCGCCTGCACGGCGCCTGCAACGGCTGCTCGCTGTCGGCGGTGACCCTGCGCGATGGGGTGGAGGAGGCCATTTTGAGCCAGATCCCCGAGATGCGCAAGGTCGCGGTGCTGCCCAACGAGCCCGGCCCGGCGCTGATCAGCCCCGACACCGTCGGGGTGCGCGGCGTTGATCCGGCCGCGGGCTGGGTGCGTGGCCCGCGGGTCGAGGATCTGCCCGCCGGCAGCATAGCCCGGCTGCGCACCGGCGACGCCGATGTGCTCCTCGTCAACCTCGCCAACCGGCTTAGCGCCTTTCGCAACGCCTGCGCCCACCAGGGCCTGCCCCTCGACGGCGGCGAGCTTGACCCGGCGGCCGGTACACTCACCTGCCCCTGGCATGGGTTCTGCTTCGACGCCGGCAGCGGTGAGTGTCTCACCGCGCCCCAGGCTCAGCTCGAGCCCTTCCCGCTGCGCGTGCAGGATGGCTTCGTCTGGGTGCGGCCCGTATGATCACCGTCGCCGCCAGCCCCGTGCTGCGCCTCGGCGCCGCGTCGCCGGGGGGGCTGGCCCTGCCCGCTGCCCAACCGACACCCGGCCAACTCTATGCACCCCGCGGCGTCTACCTCGACGCCGAGCGGCTGATCGTCGCCGACTCGGGCAACCATCGCGTGCTGATCTGGCACGGCCTGCCCACGGTCGACGGCGCGCCCGCCGCTGTGGTGCTGGGCCAGCCCGATTTCACCAGCGAAGGTCCGGCCGCCAGTGGGCGCGGCCCGGCCAATGGCCTGCACCTGCCCACCGGCGTGCTGGTCGTCGCAGGGCGCCTCTATGTGGCCGACGCCTGGCACCACCGCGTCCTGGTCTGGGAGCAGGTGCCGGAACGCTCCGCCACGCCGCCGGACTATGCCCTCGGCCAGACGAACCTCGACACGGTCGAGCCGAACCGCGGCGCCGCACCGGATGGCCAGAGTCTCTACTGGCCCTACGGCCTGGGCTGGTGCGCCGGCTGGTTTTACATCGCCGACACCGGCAACCGGCGCGTGCTGGGCTGGCGCGGCCTGCCTGAACCGGGGCGCGCACCCGACCTGGTGCTCGGCCAGCCTACGCCCACCGCCCACGACGAGAACCGCGGCGGCGCCCCCGGCCCGGCCAGCTTCCGCTGGCCCCACGCCGTCGCCGGCGACGCCAC
>DAOUBZ010000308.1:0-3141 GCA_034432515.1 Chloroflexaceae bacterium
GCCCACTGCCTGCTGGCGATCGACTATGGCCGTCATATCGTTATGGTCAATGTCGAGGCCGATGCGCTCGCCGGGCCCATCCTGGCCCGGCGCGCCGCCGAGGCGGGCCTGGTCTACTCGCTGGCCTACGGCGACCAGCCCGCCCTGATCGCTGAACTGGTCGAGTGGGCACGCGCCGCCGGCTTCGAGGTGGTCTGCGCCGGCAAGGGCACGAAGTACCTGCCGATCTACCACCAGTCAACCCCCGACACGGTCTGGGCACACTATGGCTTCAGCCCCGAGCAGGTGGCCCGCGGCGGCTTCAATCCGCAGATGTTCAACTCCTTCCTCGACGGCACCAAGTCGGCGATCGAGATGGCCGCTGTCGCCAATGCCTGCGGGCTCACCCCCCAGCCCGACGGGCTGCGCTTTCCACCCTGCGGCGTCGACGACCTGCCGCACATCTGCCGCCCTGCAGCCGAGGGCGGGCAACTGGCCCACGCCGGCACCGTCGAGGTAGTGAGCAGCCTGGAGCGCGACGGCCGCCCGGTCTACCGCGACCTGCGCTGGGGGGTCTATGTCACCTTTGCCGCCCCGGATGAGTATGTGCGCCAGTGTTTCGCCGAGTACGGCCTGGTGACCGATGCCAGCGGGCGCTACACCGCGCTCTATCGCCCCTACCATCTGATCGGCCTGGAGCTCACGGTGAGCGTGCTGCGGGTCGGGCTGCACGGCGAGCCCACTGGCCGCCCGGCGGCCTTTCGCGGTGATGTGGCGGCAGTGGCCAAGCGCGACCTGGCGGCGGGCGAACAGCTCGACGGCGAGGGCGGCTACACCGTCTACGGGGCGCTGGTGCCCGCGGCAAGCGCGCTGCAGCGCGGGCTGCTCCCGATCGGGTTGGCCCACGGCGTCACCCTGCGCCACGCCATACCCGCCGGCCAGGCCCTCTGCTGGGACGATGTCTACTACGAACCCACCAACCCGACGGTGCGCATGCGCCGGCTGATGGAGCGCACCTTCGCGGGTGGGCAGACACGGGAGTAGTGCCGCGTGGTGCGTGAGACGCCAGCTATCGCGATCCTCGGCCTCGGGCTGATGGGCCGTCCAATGGCCCGCACCCTGCTCCGCGCCGGCTACCAGGTGCGCGGCTGGAATCGCTCGCCGCTCGCCGCCGAGCTGGTTGACGGCATCCCCTGCTGCACGAGCCTGGCCGAAGCCGCCGCCGCCGACCTGTGCCTGCTTATGCTCGCCGATGCGGATGCGGTTACCGAGGTGCTCGCCGCCCTCGAACCCTGGCTGCGTCCCGGCCAGCTGGTGGTCGATATGGGCAGCTCCGACCCGGTGCGCTCGCAGGCCCACGCTGCACGCCTGGCGGCGCGGGGCATCGGCTGGGTTGACGCCCCGGTCTCCGGCGGCCCCGAGGGGGCCGCCAGCGGCAGCCTGGCGATCATGGCCGGTGGGAGCGCGGCTGATGTGGAACGGGCCCGCCCCGTGCTGGAGGCGCTGGGCCGGCTGGTGCGGGTTGGCGGCCCGGGGGCCGGCCACACAGCCAAGGTGATCAACCAGCTGATCGTCGGTCTGACGATCGAGGCGGTGGCCGAGGCCCTGCTGCTGGCCGAGGCCAGTAGGGTCGACCTGGCACTGCTGCGCCAGGCCCTGGCCGGTGGCTTCGCCGACTCGAAGATCCTGCAGATCCACGGCGCGCGTATGGCTGCCCGCAGCTATCTGCCGGGCGGCCGCGTCACTACCCAACTCAAGGACCTGCGCCTCGCCCAGGCCCTGGCCACATCTGCGGGGCTGCGCCTGCCGCACCTCACTGACACCCTCGCCCGCTACGAGCGCCTGGTGACCCACGGCGACGGCGCGCTTGACCACGCAGCCCTGCACAAACTGCTGCTCGAAGAACAGGATGTCACCGGCCACGCACCAGCGGAGGACACGGCACAGAGGGGAGCATAGCGCTATGATGAAAAGCGTCCAGATTGCCCAGATTGGCCTTGGCAGCGTCGGACGGGAACTGGCCCGCCAGGTGATCGCCCAACGCGAGGTCATCACCCGGCGCTACGGCTTCACCATCGACTACCTGGCGATCGCCGACAGCACGGGCATTATCTTCTCCGGCACCCCGATGCCACCCGAGACGGTGCTGGCCACGATCACGGCCAAGGAGGCCGGCCGCACGCTCGCCGAGCAGGGCGCACCGCGCCGGGAGGGCCTGGGCGTGCTGCCAATCTCCGCCCAGGGCATCGCCGTGGACGTCTCGGCCTATGGCGGTACCACCGTGTTCCTCACCGACGCGGTGCGCTTCGGCCACCGGGTTGTGCTGGCCAACAAGCAGCCGCTCTGTACGGCCCATCACGACTTCGTGACCCTGACCGAGCGGGGTGTAACCCGCTACGAGGCTACGGTCGGCGCCGGGCTGCCGGTGATTGGCACGCTGCAGGGCCTGCTCGACAGTGGCGACGAGATGCTCCGCATCGAGGCGGCGATGAGCGGCACGCTCGGTTTCCTCAGCGCAGAACTGGAGGCGGGCAAGCTGCTCTCGACCGCCGTGCGCGAAGCCCACGCCCTTGGCTACACCGAGCCCGACCCGCGCGACGACCTGAGCGGCATGGATGTGGCACGCAAGGCGTTGATCCTCGCCCGCACCTGTGGGCTACCCTGGGAGTTACCGGACATCCCGGTCGAGCCGTGGTTCCCAGCTGAATTCGCCGCGTTGAGCCGCGAAGCCTTCATGGACCGCCTCGACGAGCTCAACGCGCCGTTCAGCGAACGTATCGCTGCCGCCCGGGCGGCT
Organism: Chloroflexaceae bacterium; assembly: GCA_034432515.1. GTDB lineage: Bacteria > Chloroflexota > Chloroflexia > Chloroflexales > Chloroflexaceae > JACAEO01. Next base: position 2,777 of record DAOUBZ010000308.1, read on the forward strand.
GGCGGCGTCTTGCGCTACGTGGCCGAGATCTCCCCGGCAGGGGCCAGCGTCGGCTTCAAGATCCTGCCTGGCGACCATCCGCTCGCCAGCCTGCGTGGCCCCGACAACCTCTTCAGCCTCACCACAACCCGCTACAACGAGCGCCCCCTGGTGATCCGCGGCCCCGGCGCCGGCCTGGCCGTCACCGCGGCCGGCGTCCTGAGCGACATCGTCGCAACCGCCCGGGAGATGCGGGGCTGAGGACGCATGAAGGAGGGCCGAAGCATTGGTGCAACCAATACTTCGGCCCTGCGAGCCGGGATCAAGATCGTGCGCCACCCGGCCGCCCCTAACGGTGGGTGCGATGCCGAAGGGGAGCGCACCTT
>DAOUBZ010000309.1:0-2500 GCA_034432515.1 Chloroflexaceae bacterium
ATCTTGCGGCACACGGATCAGCGCGATGGCAACGCCCACGCGCTGATCCGCGTGCCGCCGCGGTCTCGGCCTGACGCACGGTAAATGCTCCTTTTTTGACGAAGCGCGCCAGGGTTAGCGGCGTATAATGATTAGCGGAGATGAGAAACCCGGGGTAAGGCATAGCTCAAACCCGCAAGACGGTTTGCGCGGATGCGCTGAAGCGAGGACGCGATCGAGACTCTTCGCTCCGGCTACGCCTCCGCTCAGGGTGACAGGCGAACGGCGTACTGATGCGGCAAAAGGCAAAATTTCGTTGTAGCACCAGGGGTGCACTCTAAGGAGGATCCTGATGGACATGGTGGTAAAGAGCGCAGAACTGCTGCGCGAGCCGGCCGAACTGGCGGTGCTCGCCTGCCTGGAGGATAGGCCCCTGCCTGCGGAGCTCGCCGCCCTGATCGAAGGTGCCGATTTCAGCGGCAAGGCCAGGCAGCAGCGTTTGCTCTACCCGCGTGGGGCGGTCGCTCCGAAGCGAGTGCTGCTGCTGGGCCTGGGCAAGGCCGAGCAGCTCACTGCCGACAGTCTGCGCCAGGCGGCAGCCACGGCGATCCGCCAGGCCCAGGAGGTGCAGGTGGACCGGCTGAGCTTTGGCCTCAACGGTGACCTGGCGCTGGCCCCCTCGCTGATCGGCCAGGCGCTCGCCGAGGGCTTTACGCTGGGCGCCTATCGTTTCCAGCGCTACCGCAGCGAACTGAGCGCTGAGCAGAAGTTTGTTGTCACGGGCGCCACCATCGTCGCCGCAGCGGATGCCGAGGCCCTGCAGGCCGGGGCCGCCACCGGGCAAACGATCGCCCGTGGCGTGACCTACGCCCGCGACCTGGTCAATACCCCACCCAATGACCTGCCGCCCGCCGCACTCGGAGAAGAGGCCATCGCCCTGGGCCAGCGGCTGGGCCTCGCGGTGACCGTGCTGGACAAGCCGCAGTTGATCGCAGGGGGCTTCGGCGGGGTGCTGGCCGTGGGTCAGGGCTCGGCCAACGAGCCGCGCTTCATCGTGATGGAGCACGGCACGGCCAGGGAGGGCACACCGACGATCTGTCTGGTCGGCAAGGGGCTCACCTTCGACTCGGGCGGGCTCTCGATCAAGCCGGCGGACGCGATGATGACGATGAAGTCGGACATGAGCGGCGCGGCGGCGGTGTTTGGCGCGCTGCAGGTGGTGGCCGAGCTGAAGCTGCCGCTGCACGTGGTGGGGATCGTGCCCGCGGCCGAGAACATGCCCAGCAGCACGGCCTTCCGCCCCGATGACGTGATCAAAACCCTGAGCGGCAAGACCGTCGAGGTGCTCAACACCGACGCCGAGGGCCGCATCGTGCTCGCCGACGGGCTGCACTACGCCCAGCAGTACAAACCTGCCGCGATCATCGAGCTTTCGACCCTCACCGGTGCGATCGTGATCGCGCTGGGCGCCCACGCGATCGGCATGATGGGCACCAACCAGGAACTGGCCGACCGGATCAGCCGCGCCGGTGAGGCCAGCGGCGAGCGGGTCTGGCAGTTGCCGCTGTGGGACGAGTATCGCGAGATGATCAAGAGCGAGATCGCCGATATGAAGAACATCGGCGGGCGCCCGGCCGGCTCGATCACTGCGGCGGCCTTTCTCGCCAACTTCGTGGGTGACTACCCCTTCGTGCATCTCGACATCGCCGGTACGGCCTTTGCCGAGAAGCCGACAAAGCCCTACGATACACCCGGCGCCAGCGGGGTTGGCGTGCGCTTGCTCAGTGAGTTGCTCAGGGGCTACGCCCAGTAAGGAGGCAAAACGTGCCAATCGGTCCAGTCGAATACCTGGTGGTCGCCTTTCCCGGCAACCGCTTCAACGGGCAGATCGTGCCTGCGCTCCAGGAACTGGTCGATACGGGGATCATCCACATCATCGACCTGCTGTTCATCAAGAAGGACGCCGCCGGCAATCTGCTGGTGGTCGAACTAGAGCAGCTTGATCCGGAGGAGCGCGCACTGTTCGACAGCGTGGACGGCGAGATCGACGAACTGCTGAACATGGAGGACATCGAGCTCGCCGCCGCCGCGCTGCCGCCCAACAGCTCGGCGGGGCTGCTGGTCTGGGAGCATGTCTGGGCGGCGCGCTTCGCCGCTGCGGTGCGGGCCGCCAACGGCCAGGTGCTGGCCAATGAGCGCATTCCGCACGCCGTGGTTGAGGCGGCGCTCGCGGCCTCCCAGGCCCGCGCCGGCACAGGATGAGAGGGCACGCCCCGCAAGCGTGAGGCGAGGAGACGATGTGGTGCTACGGCGATGAACAACGCATCCTCGCATCCTCACGCCCCTGGTAGACCGTCAAGCGTACCGAAGCCTGGGAAGGAGCACACCAATGCGAAGAGCATCACGCGGGGGACGGAGCGGCCCGGGGCTGCTCGGCACGGTGGGACGGACGGCTGTGATCGCCGGGACGGCAACGGCGGTCTCGCGGGGGGTAAGCGGCGCCATGGACAGCGCGGCCCAG
>DAOUBZ010000310.1:0-7085 GCA_034432515.1 Chloroflexaceae bacterium
CGGGGGGTGGGGCGGGCCGGTTGGCGCGGGCGGCGGCCCAGGCCCCGGCGGCGCCGAAGTCGCTGCGCCGCAGCATCAGGCGCCGCAGGGCGATGTCGAGCGGCAGCAGCAGCAGGGCCAGCAGTAGCAGCGACAGCCCGATCTCGCGGGCGCGGGTGACGCCCTGGTCGACCCGGCTGAAGGCCGCGGCGGCGTCGTTCACGCTGACGCCGCCGCTGATGGCCGCCAGTTCGGCCAGCAGGGCCGGGTTCGCCTGGGCGCCGCGGTACTCGGAGGAGTAGGGCACGACCAGGCCCGCCGTCTCCTGGAGCACGATCCGGTTGCCGGCGGCGCCGCTGATCTGCACCAGGTAGGTGCCGGGCGCAGGGCTCTCCAGCCGGCCCTGGTAGGCGTTCGGGCCGACCTGGGGCAGTGCCACCTCGCGACGGGTGCCGTCGGTGCCGATCAGGGTTGCGGTAACTTCGAGGTTCTCCTGGCCGGCGCCGGTGGTGAGGCGCACCAGGGTCTCGCCGCCGGCCACCTCCATCTCGGCGCTGATCTCCTGGCCGCCCTGCACCGGCAGCACCGCGCCGACGAACTGGCTGGCGAACCGGGGAAAGCCCTCCCAGCGGATCCAATCGCTCGCCCACTTGCCCCGCGCATCACTGAGCCAGGCGGCGCTGCGCCCCAGACCGTACTGCCAGGTGGCCAGCAGCGGTTGCTCATCGTCGGTTTCCAGCACCACGCGGGCGCTGTCCTTGAGTGTGCTGCCATTGAAGCCATAGAGGCGCGGCAGGCCCTGCAGACCGCTGAGCACCGGGCTCTCGCCCACAACCACCGGCGTGAAGGGCCGCTCGATGATGTAGTTGCCAACGGTGGTGATCGTCTCCTGGACGAAGATCTGCGGCACCTCGGCCATGTCCTGGGCCGGGTAGTAGCGCCCGCCCCCGGTCATGGCCAGGCGCTCCAGGTAGTCGGCCGAGCCACCCCCGGCCGCCACCACGGTCAGGGTCACCCCCTGGGCGCGCAGCCGTTCAGCGATGTCGCGCTGGTCGCCACCGGAGCCCCAGCCGTCGGTGAGCAGGATGACGTGCTTGAGGTGGGCGTCCACACCCTGGAGCAGGGCCTCGGCCTCCTGCAGCCCGGCGCGCACATTGGTCGAGCCACGCGGCTCGACGTCGGCCATGGCCTCGATCACCTGCTCCACGGTAGCACCGGTGGTGGGCGGCATGGTCTGCAGGGCCCGGCTATCGAAGGAGACGATGCCCAGCGTATCCTGGGGACCGAGCAGCGCCGCAGCCTGGGCCACCGCCTCTTTGGCGATATCGACCTTGCGAGTGCCGGCCGACTGGAGCGGGGCGGTGCCGCGATCGGGGCTGGCGCAGTGGCAGGCGTCCATCGAGCCGGACTTGTCGATCACAAAGACCAGCGCCAGGTCGGGGCGCTCCTCGCGGTTGCGCACGTCCATGTAGACCGGCATAGCCTCTTCGATCGGGGTCCGCCCGTAGCCGCCGACACCGAAGCTCTCCTCGCCGCCGATCATCGCCAGGCCCTTGCCCAGGTCGCGCACATAGGCGGGCAGCGCAGCCATCGCCCCGACGGGCAGGGCGCGGGCGGGGGTATTGACGAGCAGCACGGCCTCATAGGTGCTGAGCCCGGCGAGGTCGGAGGGCATCAGTTCGGGGGCGAGGATCTCGGGGATGATGCGGGTGGCCTGCAACGCGTTGACGAGCGGCTGGGCGGCGGCCCGATCAGCGGCAACGATCAGCACGCGGGGTGGCCCCTGCACCTGGATCAGCGCCGCGACCTCATTGTTCTGGGCGCGCCCGTCGCGCTCGGGCTCCACCTGCACGCGCAAGCGTTGGAAGCCGGTGCCGCTCACCTGCACCGGGAAGCTAATCTCGTTGGTGCCGGGCTGGAGCGCGACCCGTCGCTCGCTGAGCACACCGCCGTCGCCGAGCAGCCGCACGACGGCTTGCTGGGCGACGTTGCTCTCCACCGCGGCTACGATCGTCGCCGTCTGGCCGTCGCGGACGCGAGCCGGGGCCTCGAGGCGCGCGATCAGCGCCTCGGCGTCACTCGTGGTGATCGCGAGGTCGACGATATCGATCGGCACACCGCGCGCGGCGGCGAGGCGGGCGGCCTCGCTGGCGCGACCCTCGTTCTCGCCACCGTCGGAGAGCAGCACCAGCCGCTTCTCGGCGTCGGCGGGGAAGAGCGCCAGCCCGAGCTGGATGGCCTCTTCGATGTTGGTGCGCGTGGCAATCGGCACCGAACTGATCCGGCCCAGGCGGCGCTCCTCGCTCGGCGCCCGCTCGACAAGCGCGTTGCCACCGAACACGACGATCGCCGCCCGGTCGCCGGCGGGCATGGCCTGGAGCGCCTCCTGGATGAAGCTCTCCGCCTGGGCCCGGGTTGAGGGTGGCAGTGAGTCGCTCCCGTCGAGCAGAAAGACGGTGGTGAGCCGATCGACCGGAAGCACCAACTGGACGCCGGCCACGGCAAACACCAGGGCCAGGGCGATCACCGTGCGGAGCGCCAGGCTCGACCAGAAGCGCAGCGGCGTCAGGCGGCGGGGCGTGAGCAGGGCGACCGCCCAGATCAGACCCACGGCGGCGAGCAGCCAGAGCATTTCGGGGTAGACGAACGAGAGGCGCGGCATAGGCACACTTTCGGCGTGCGACAGTACCCTGGTGGGCGGGCCGCAGCGTGGGTGGGGGCAGATTGTTGCATTCTACCCGATCGTGATGAGGCTGCGCAAGCATACGCCTCCCGCGTTCAGGGCTTGCGTAAAACCCGCCTCCGGCGGTGGGGTGTGGGGCGGCGACGCCGCCCGACAAGGTGTCCTGGGGTCTGGGGCTTGCCCCAAAGACGTTGCTCAGGCCCTGCTCCCGCAGTAGGGTGTGGGGCGGCGACACTGCCCTAAGGACAGTGCGTCAGCTCTGTTCCATTCCAAAGACGACCATCAGGCGCGCAAAGTTCCCAACCACGCCACAACTGATGGTACAATGCGGGCTATCGCCAGTCGCCTGAGTACAGCAGCGGAGCAAGCAATGGAGCTTCCGGCGGAGTTGCTCACCCGGGCTCACTACTGGATGCGCCTGACCCGTGCCCTCGACGAGCGGGGCACGTTCTTGCACAAGCAGAGCAAGATCGTTGGCGGCTACTTCTCGCAGATCGGCCACGAGGCGCTGAGTGTTGCCGCGGGTATGGCACTCGGCCCCGACGATGTGGCCGCCCCGATGCACCGCGACCTGGGCACCTACCTGGTGCGCGGGCTGCACCCGTGGCGCATTCTGGCCCAGTTCCTGGGCCGGGTTGGCGGTGTGAGCCGGGGGCGCGACGCCAATCTGCACGGAATGGGTGACCTGAGCCTGGGCCTGATCGGCTTCATCAGTCACCTGCCGGCCTCCACCGGGGTGATCGCCGGCGTGGCGCATGCCTTCAAGCTCAAGGCCGAGCCGCGCGTGGCCATGGCCTTCTTCGGCGACGGCGGCACCAGTCAGGGGCTGGCCCATGAGGCGCTGAACTGGGCCTCGGTCTTTCAGTTACCCATGGTGGTGATCTGCGAGAACAATCAGTACGCCTACTCCACCCCGCTCACGCGCCAGATGCACATCGAGCATATCGCCGACCGGGCGGCGGCCTATGGCATTCCCGGCGTGATCGTCGACGGCAATGACTTCTGCGCCGTTTACCAGGTGGCCAGCGAGGCGGTGGCGCGCGCACGGGCGGGCGGCGGTCCCACGCTGATCGAGTGCAAGACGATGCGCATGCGCGGCCATGCCATCCACGACAACATGGCCTACGTGCCGCCGGAACTCCTGGCGAGCTGGGCGCAGCGCGATCCGATCGCGCGCATGGAGGTGCTGCTGCGCGAGCGTGGCCTACTCGATGACGCCGCCCTCGCCGCGCTGCTTGCGCAGATCGAAGCGGAGCTTGATGCCGCGCAGGCCGCTGCCGAGGCCAGCCCCTACCCCGATGGCACGACGGTGACCGAGGGGGTGTATGCGGTGTAGGGGTGTGGAGGTGTACGGCTTCCCCTCGACAGCGCTCCTGTCTGATGAGGACAAGCTATGACCTGGGACGCGAATCTCCATGCGGGTGTCACAACACTTGCCGAGCCGGGCGCGGCGGCCACGAGCGCCACGCGCGAACTGAGCTACCTTGAGGCCATCCGTGACGCCCTGCGCTACGAACTTGGTCGCGACCCGAGCGTGCTGCTCATGGGCGAGGATATCGGCGTCTACGGCGGCGCCTTCAAGGTCACCCAGGGCCTGATCGAGGAGTTTGGCGAGCAGCGGGTGATCGATACGCCCATGGCTGAACTGGCGATGCTCTATGCGGCGATTGGCATGAGCTTCCAGGGCTTCCGGCCGGTGGTCGAGATGCAGTTCGCGGATTTCATCTCCACCGGCTTTGATGCACTGGTGCAGTTCGCGGCCACCAACCACTACCGCTGGGGGCAGCCGGTACCGATCACCGTTCGCGCGCCGGGGGCGGGTGGCTTGCGCGCCGGCCCGTTCCACTCCCAGTGCAACGAAGCCTGGTTCGTCCACACCCCGGGGCTCAAGGTTGTTGCCCCCGCCACTCCCGCCGATGCGCGGGGGCTCCTGCTCAGCGCCATCCGCGATCCGAACCCGGTGATCTACTACGAGACGAAGTATCTCTATCGCTCGCTGAAGGGGCCGGTGCCGGAGGGTGAAACGGGGCTGGTGCCGATCGGCCGGGCGGCCCTGCGCCGCGAGGGCGAGGAATTGTCAATCATCACCTACGGCGCGATGCTCCACGAGGCGCTGAACGCCGCGGCCGGGCTGGAGCAGGCCGGTCACAGTGTGGAGGTGCTCGACCTGCGCACGCTCAAGCCGCTCGACGAGGAGGCCATCCTGGCCACCGCGCGCAAGACCGGCAAGGTGCTGATCGTCCACGAGGCCAACCGCACCTGTGGCGTGGGCGGCGAGGTGGCCGCGCTGATCGCCGAGCATGCCTTTGCGTACCTCGATGGCCCGATCACCCGCGTGGCAGCGCCCGATACCCCGGTACCCTACAGCCCGCCGCTTGAAGATGCCCACCGCCCCCGCGCGGAAACCATCCTCGCCGCGGCCCGGCAGCTCCTCGCGTACTGATCGCCGTCGGGCTCGCATGGCACCTAGCTCAGGGTGACAGGTGGATGGCGTACTGATGCGGCAGAAGGCCAACCTTCGTTGTAGTACTAACGTGCTCTCAGGTGTAGGGTTTTTGGCGGATGGCGTCCTGATGCGCTGCTGAGAATGTCTAACGTGGCGGACGGGGGCGGCGGGCACTGGTAGCGCCGCGCTCCACCATCGTCTGCCAGGCTGCATCGGGGTCAAGCGGGCGGGTCAGTTGCTGGTCGCTGACGCGGTTGGCCTGGGCATCATTCAACGAGGCGATCTCGCGCTCGCGCTCCTCGTCCTCTGGACTGATCTGGGCATAGGCGTCCCACACGCGCCAGAGCAGTGCCACCAGGCCGAGCAGGAGTAGCGCAGCGAGGCCAAAGAGCAGCCAGACCGTCATCGGCGGCCCTCCTGGCGTTGCTTGAAGTAGATACCGGCGGCCTCGGTGCGATTGCTGACGCCGAGCTTCTGGTAGATATTCTGCAGGTGGAACTTGACCGTATTGTCGCTCACGTTCAGCCGCTGCGCGATCTGGGTATTGGTCAGCCCCTGGGCGACCAGCGAGAGCACTTCGGCCTCGCGCTCCGAGAGATCGGTAGCGGGGCCGGGCCGCTGCCGTTGCTGACGCAGCCAGCGCTTGGCGGCCTGGGGGAAGACCAGTTGCCCCTGATAGACCTGGCGGATGCAGGCCACGGTCTGCTGGGGCGGCTCGGTCTTGAGCGCAAAGCCATCAGCCTCGGCTTCGAGGGCCGACTGGATGGTATCGCCATCGTAGAAAGCCGAGAGGATCAGCACCTTAGCCGGCAGGCCCTCGGCGCGGATCTGCTGCAGGCACTCAATCCCGCCGACCGTCGGCATCTGCAGGTCAAGGACCACCACATCAGGGCGCAGGGTGCGCACAGCCTCGAGCACCGTATCGCCATCGTTCGCCGTACCGACCACCTGGATATCGCCCTCGGCCTCAATCAGCGAGCGCAGGCCTTCCAGCACGAGGGCGTGGTCGTCGGCGAGAAAGACTCTAATCATGTGAACTTCGCGATCCGCGATCGCTGATCAGCGCAGGGCGAACATCGTGCGCGCCGCCAGCCGCCCGTGATGCACCGCTAGCACCCGGTCGGCCACGCATCAACGGCAGGGCACATCCACGCGCACCCGCGTCCCCAGGCCGGGGGCACTCTCGATGCTGAAACGGCCACCGAGGAGGTGCACCCGCTCACGCATGCCTTCAACGCCGAAATGGCCGGCGCGGGAGCGCTGCAGCACGGCCTCCACATCGAAGCCGCGCCCGTCGTCGCGCACCTCCATGGTGAGACAGTGTTCGTGGCTGCTGAGCACAACCGCGTGATGCTGGGCCTGACCGTGGCGCACGGCATTCGAGAGCGCCTCCTGCAGAATCCGGTACAGAGAGATTTTAACCGGTAGCGGCACGGCTGGCAACTCGCCGACGATCTCCAGGCTCACCGGATTGCCGGTCAACTCTTCGTGCTGGATCACCAGGCCTTCGAGGATGGAGACGAGATCGCGTCGCTCGAACTCGGGTGGGCGAAAGGCGCCCATGAAGTTACGGATCTCATTGAGCGCGTGCTCAAGGAGCGTGATACTGCGCCTGATCCGGTTCAACTCATCATCAGGCGTCGGCTGCTGCTGCACCATACGGCGCTGGACGACGTACAGCTGCGACAGGGCGGCGAAGATATTCTGCACCGGCCCGTCGTGGATGTCGAGGATGATCCGGCCCACCTCCCGTTCTGCAATCTCGAGAAAGCGTCCTGAGGCCTCCTTGCTCCCGTTGTCTGGTTGATCGCTGATCATGGCTGCGCCGCCTTTCAAACGTGTGTACATATTATACACCTACGTGGAATGAGATGACACAGCGGCTGGAACCGGGCCAGGGCTGGTGCAACGTCCCTGGGGCACGCCCCAGACCCCGATTTGTCCGGTGGTGGTGGGGGGGGGGGCGCCCCCCCCAAC
>DAOUBZ010000311.1:0-3696 GCA_034432515.1 Chloroflexaceae bacterium
CTGCTGGTGCCCGACGAGGACGCCGCGCTGCTCGCCGACCTCGACGCCGACATCGAGCCGCTTGGGCCGGCAGCGGCGATCGATGTCGTTGCCCAACGGCTCTACGCCGCCCTGCGCCGCCTGGACGCCCGCCACCCCGCGCTGATCCTCGCCCGTGACCTCGGCGAGACGGGCCTGGCGCGCGCCGTGCGCGACCGGCTGGTCCGCGCCGCTGCGGGCCGGGTGGTTCAGCTGAGTTAACCGACGCGCTACAGCCGCATCTTCATCCAGCCGGCGGTGTTGTGGAAATTCACCACCGCGCTGCCGGGCGGCACCAGTTCGTCGCAGGCCTGGCGCAGTTCGTCGCTGAGGGTCATGCTACACACCGGCAGGATGTGCTCAAGCTGCTCGAGGGTGCGCGGACCGAAGATCGGCGCGGTGACGCCCGGCTGGTCCTTGACCCAGAGCAGCGCCAGCTGGGCCGGGGGGAGGCCGTGGTCCTGGGCCAGGGCGACGAAGCGCTGGCCAACCGCGACGGCCGCCGGCGTGATCCGCTCGGCATAGATCCCGCCGCGCAGCGCCGCCCGCGAGTCGCTGGGGACGGCATGAGCATCGGTGTAGCGCCCGGCCAGCACCCCCTGGGCCATAGGCGACCAGGGCAGGATCGCCAGGTTGTGGGCCTGGCAGAGCGGCACCAGTTCGTTCTCGATGCGCCGGTCGAGCAGGTTGTACGGCGGCTGCTCGGAGACATAGCGCGCCAGGCCCTTCAACTCGGCGACCATCAGCGCCTCCATCACACGCCAGGCCGGGTGGGTCGAGCAACCAATGTAACGCAGCTTGCCCTGGCGCACCAGGTCGGTGAGTGCGCCGAGCGTCTCCTCAACCGGCAGGCTCGGGTCGGGGCGATGGATCTGGTAGAGGTCGATGTAGTCGGTGCGCAGGCGTCGCAGCGACGCCTCGCAGGCACCCATGAGATGGAGACGGGAATTGCCGCGCTCGTTCGGGCCGGGTCCGGTGGGAAAGTGGGCCTTGGTGGCGAGGATCACCTCGTGGCGGCGGCCACTCGCAGCCAGCGCCCGGCCAATCAACTCCTCGCTCGAGCCGGCGTTGTACATATCGGCGGTATCGATCAGGTTCAACCCGGCATCGAGCGCCCGGTCGATGATGCGCGCTGCCTCGTCCTCCGGCGTCGGATTGGCGAAGTTCATCGTGCCGATGGCGATCGGCGCCACCCGCACCCCGGTACGCCCCAGTAGACGGTACTCCATGCTTGCCTCCGTGGTCCTCGGTGCTTGCGCGTTCTGATCCTACCATGCGCAGCCGGCAAGCGGGTTGACAGGCGGCCCGCGGTATGCTATCCTCGGCTTAACCGTTTAAGCGATGAATCGATTAACTACCAGCGGGTGCGTGGTGGCGACGATCAAGGATGTAGCCGAACGGGCGAAGGTCTCCACAGCCACGGTGTCCTATGTGCTGAACGGTACCGGGACGGTTACCGCGGCGACGCGCCAGCGCGTGCTCGAGGCGGTCGCGGCGCTGAACTACCACCCGCACCATGCGGCGCGCAGTATGCGCTCCCGCGCGCGCACCCTGGGCCTGGTTTTGCCCGCCCACTCGCCGGGGCTGACCGACCCGGCGCTGGCCGAACTGGTCGCAGGGCTGGCCGCGGGCGCGGCAGCCTGCGGCTACTACTTGCTGCTGGCCTCGGCGGCTGCGGGCCAGGCCGAGGCCGAGCTTGGCGTCGAGCTGGCCACGACCAGCCGCGTCGACGGTCTGGTGTTGCTCGACCTGCGGGTTGACGACGAGCGCGTCGCGCAGCTCGTCGCGGCCAGGGTGCCCTGCGTCTGCGCCGGTCCGCCACGCGAGGACGCAGACTGCCCGGCGGTCGGTTTCGACCTGGCCGGCGGCGCCTACACAGCAGTGCGCCACCTGACCGGCCTCGGCCACCGGCGCATCGGGCTGATCGCGCTGCCGTCGGACCTGGCCGCCAGCGAGCCGTTCTACCAGGGCTACCGCGAGGCGTTGGAGGCCGCCGGCATCGCGCCCGACCCGTCACTAGTGGTCGAGGCGGGGACCGCCGAAGACGACGGGATCACAGCGATGCAGGAGTTGCTGTCGCTGCCCGAGCCGCCTACCGCCGTCGTGGCCGCGGGCGATGCCCTGGCCTTCGGGGCCATGCACGCCCTGCGCGACGCCGGCCTCGAGGTGGGCCGCGACCTCGCGCTGGTGGGCATGGGCGACCTGCCGCTGGCAGCCCACACGCACCCGCCACTCACCACCCTGCGGGCGCCCCGGCGCGCCCTCGGCGCTGAACTGGCCCGCCGGCTGATTGCCATCGTCGAGCGCCGGCCCCCTGAGGAGCCTGGCGCGCCGCTCCGGCTCCAGCTTATTATCCGGCGCAGCACCGCGCCACCCCGGTGATGACATGGTGCAAGACTACTTGACAGTCTGGCGCGACCCGATGAGGCGAGGCTGCGATGACATCGTCTCCTCGCGTCACGCATCCTCCACACGACGGTCAAGCTGGAAGGCCCGATCCTGAATAGCAAGGAGGCAGTTTCTCATGGCTGGCATCAAGTTCGAGCATGTCTGGAAGCGCTTCGGCGAAGTGACCGTGCTCAAGGACCTCAATATCGACATCATTGACGGCGAGTTCCTTGTGCTCGTCGGCCCGTCGGGCTGCGGCAAGTCGACCGCGCTCCGCTGCCTGGCCGGCCTCGAGGAGATCACCGACGGCAGCATCTGGATCGGCGACCGGGTGGTGAACGATGTGCCGCCGAAAGACCGCGACATCGCCATGGTCTTCCAGAGCTACGCGCTCTACCCCCACATGAGCGTCTATGACAATATGGCCTTCGGGCTCAAGCTGCGCAAGGTGCCCAAGCAGGAGATCGACAACCGGGTGAAAGAGGCCGCCGAGATGCTCTCGATCGGCCACCTGCTCGATCGCAAGCCCAAGGCGCTCTCCGGCGGCCAGCGCCAGCGTGTCGCCCTCGGCCGCGCCATCGTGCGCGACCCGGCCGTCTTCCTTATGGACGAGCCGCTCTCCAACCTCGATGCCAAGCTGCGCGTGCAGACCCGCGCCGAGATCTCGAAGCTGCACCAGCGCCTCAAGACGACCTTCATCTATGTGACCCACGACCAGACCGAGGCGATGACCATGGGCTCACGTATTGCCGTGATGCGCGACGGCATCCTCCAGCAACTCGATACGCCCCAGCATCTCTACGATACCCCGGCCAATATGTTCGTGGCCGGCTTCATCGGCAGCCCGGCGATGAACTTCTTCGAGGCCAGGCTCGACCGGGTCAACGGCGGCGTTGGCGTGGTGGTCAGCAAGGACTTCGTCGTGCCGGTGCCCCCTTCAAAGCTGGAGCGGATCGGCAGCCATGTGGGCAAAGATGTCTACTTCGGCATCCGCCCGGAGGACGTCCACGACTCGCACTATGTGGCCCGTGGCGTGGACGAGAGCGCCAAGCTGATGGCCCAGGTCAACCTCACCGAGGCGATGGGTTCCGAGGTCTTCGCCTACGTCGAGAGCGGCGGCAAGGAGTTCATCGGGCGGCTCGATCCGCGCACCTCGGCCCGCACCGGCCACCCGCTCGAACTGGTGCTCGATATGGATAAGATGCATATCTTCGACCGCGAGACGGAAAAGGCCCTGGTGTGACGGGTCCGCCCCCGGGCCGCCGGGCCGCAGCAATGGCAGGGGCCCAG
>DAOUBZ010000312.1:0-4406 GCA_034432515.1 Chloroflexaceae bacterium
TGGCAAACCCCGTTTTGCTCACGCCGGGTGCGCGGGCGTCCCGCCCGCCTGCGGGCCGGAGGCCCGCGTACCCGGGTTTGCCAGCCGTATCCTGGTAGGGTGGGGTATATGGGGCCTGGGCGTGCACCATGGGCCGTCAGCTGATCTCCATCAGCAGTTCGTGGAGCGTGACGATCTTGCCCGGGCTGACGTTGAGCGTGCTGACCGTCCCTGAGCGGGGGGCCGGGATCTCGTTCTCCATCTTCATGGCTTCGAGCACCAGCACGGGCTGCCCGACCTCGACCGTCTGGCCGGTCTCGACCAGCACACGGGCGACCAGGCCAGGGATCGGGGCCTTGATCCGCCCGTCGCCGCTCGTGGGCCGGGTGACGGCCGCCTCCAGGTCGCGAACCTGCACCGCGTGACGGCCCTGCGGCGCGTCGATCCAGCGCAGGTCGTGATCAACGTGGAGTTCGTAGGGACGGTTTCCCACTACTGCCCACTCGATCGCATCGGGGCTGGCAAGCGAGGAGAGGCTTACCCGTACCGGCTCACCGTCGACAGTGACCGTGAGCGGTTCGCCGTGGGGCTGCAGCCCGCTCACTTCGACCACGAAGTCGTGGCCATCGATCGTTACCTGCAACTTGCTCATTGCGGGAGCCTCCTGCTGTCGCGGTGCCAGCCGGTGTTGAAGCCGGGCGGGCTGGTCGGCTGGGCGGCCTGGGCGCGAGCAAGGAAGGCCAGCGCGGCCACCGCGGCGAGGTCGCGCAGATTCTCGCCGCTGGGAGGCGCGGCGGGGACCAGGTGGCGCCGGCTGAACTCGGTGTCGTAGGTGCCCGCGACGAACTCGGGCTCGGCGACGATCTGGCGCAGCATGCCCAGGTTGGTGTGAATGCCGCTGATCGCAAACTCGGCCAGCGCCCGGCGCAGGCGCCCCAGCGCCTCCTCGCGGTTTGCGCCCCAGACCGAGAGCTTGGCAAACATGGGCTCGTAGTGCACCGGCACCTCGGCGCCACCGTAGGCGTAGGTGTCGACGCGCACATTGGGGCCGCCGGGGGCGCGGAAGGCGCTGATCCGCCCAGGGCTCGGCAGATAGTCGCGCCAGGGGTCCTCCGCGTTGATCCGGCAGAGAAAGCTGACCCCGCTGATCCGCACGTCGTCCTGGCCGTAGCCGAGCGGCTCGCCGGCCGCGAGGCGGATCTGCTCACGTACCGCGTCGATGCCCGTGACCATCTCGTTGACCGGGTGTTCCACCTGCAACCGCGGCTTCAACTCCGTGAAGTAGTGCCGCCCGGCGGCATCGACCAGAAACTCAACGGCGCAGGCGCCGCGACAGCCAAACAGCCGTGTCACCTCGACAGCAGCGTCGCGAACCGCGACTTGCTGCTCCGGCGACAGCCCGGGGGCGGGGATTTCGGCGATCACCTTGCGCTTGTTACGCTGGATCGAGCAGTCACGCTCGCCCAGGTGCACAATGTTGCCGTGGTTGTCGGCGAGCACGAGTACCTCGATGTAGCGCGCCGGCAGGATGGCCGTCTCAAGGTAGACTTTCGGGTCACCGTAGACGGCCTGGGCGGCGACGGCCGACTCGCGAACCACCTCGAGCAGACGCTCGGGCTCGCGCACCACCCGGGTGCCCCGTCCGCGCCCGCCGGCCCAGGCCTTGACGATCACCGGATAGCCCAGGTTCTCGGCCTCGACGTGCAGGGCGTCGTCCTCGTCGACGGTGAAGGCGCGGGTCGAGGCGACAGTGGTGGCGATGCCGGCCTGGCGCACCTGCTGGAGCGCGGCGATCTTGTTGGCGGTGCGTTCCAGGCAGGCGCTACCGGGGCCAATCACCGTGATCCCGGCCTCCTCGCAGGCGCGGGTGAAGCCTACTTGCTCGGAGAGAAAGCCGTAGCCCGGATGCACGGCGTCGGCGCCGGCCTGGCGGGCAATTGCCACCATGGGCTCGGGGTCGCGGTAGCTGTAGGGCGGCTCAACCGCGTAGGCCTCGTCGGCCAGGCGCACATGGAGCACACCCTCGTCGCCCGGTTCGTAGACGGCCACGGCGGTGATGCCCAGATCGCGGCAGGTACGCACGATGCGCACGGCGATCTCGCCCCGGTTGGCGATGAGGATTTTTTTGAACATCGCAGTTCCTTCCGTCCTCACATCGGCGAGATTCCGTGTTTCTTCGGTACGTGCCGTTCGCGCTTGGAGAGGGTGACGCGGAGCGCGCGCACCAGCACGCGCCGGCTGTCACGGGGTTCGATCACGTCGTCGATCAGGCCACGGGCCGCCGCGACGTAGGGGTTGTTGAACTTCTCCTGGTACTCTTCGATCAGCTCCTTGCGGCGCGCCTCGGGGTTTTCGGCGGCTTTCACCTCGTTGCGGAAGAGGATGTTTACCGCGCCCGCCGCGCCCATAACCGCCAGTTCGGCGTTGGGCCAGGCGTAGAGCAGGTCGCCGCGCAGCCCCTTGCTGCTCATCACACAGTAGGCGCCGCCGTAGCTCTTGCGCAGAATGAGCATCAGCTTCGGCACCGTGGCCTCGGAGTAGGCGTAGATCAGACGGGCGCCGTTGCGGATGATTCCGCCGTACTCCTGGCTGGTGCCCGGCAGAAAGCCCGGCACGTCCTGCAGGGTGATGATCGGGATGTTGTAGGCGTCGCAGATGCGGATGAAGTGCGTGGCTTTGATGCTGGCCTTGATGTCGATCGTGCCGGCCAGCACCTGGGGCTGGTTGGCCACCAGGCCGACCACGTAGCCATCCAGGCGGGCGAAGCCCACCACCATGTTCTGGGCCCACAGCTCGTGCACCTCGAGGAAGCGCCCGTCGTCGACGATGCTGGCGATCACCGTGCGCACATCGTAGGGCTTCTGCGGGTCCACCGGGACCAGTTGCTCCAGTTCGGGGCAGCGGCGCTCCGGGTCGTCGCGCGGGGCCACGTAGGGCGGGTCGCTGATGTTGTTTGAGGGCAGGTAGCTGAGCAGTTCACGCACCTTCATCAAGCACTCGCGGTCATCGACCGCCAGGAAGTGGGCCACGCCGCTCTCGGTGGCGTGGATGCGCCCGCCGCCCAACTCCTCCTGGCTGACATTCTCCTGCATCACCGACCTGACCACCTCGGGACCGGTGATGAACATGTAGCTGTTCTCGGTCATGAAGATGAAGTCGGTGAGGCCAGGGGAATAGACGGCGCCGCCGGCGCAGGGGCCGAGGATGACCGAGAGCTGGGGGATGACGCCCGAGGCCTCGCAGTTGGCGTCGAAGATGCGCGCATAGCCGCCGAGGCTATCTACCCCCTCCTGGATGCGCGCGCCCCCCGAGTCGTTCAGGGCCACGAAGGGGCAGCCATAGCTCATGGCCATACGCATGGCCTTGACGATCTTATTGGCGTGCATCTCACCTAGCGAGCCACCCATCACGCTGGCGTCCTGGGCGGCGGCGAAGACCTGGCGACCGTTGACCAGGCCGAAGCCGCTGACCACGCCGTCACCGTAGCGCGAGCCCTTGCCGCCCATATAGCTCTCGTAGCGTGGCGTGACCAGGGTGTCGATCTCGTTGAAGCTATCGGGGTCGAAGAGCAGGGCGATGCGCTCGCGAGCGGTAAGGCGGCCCTTCTGATGCTGGGCATCGGTGTCCTTCTGCGTGCCGGCGGCCACGGCCTTGCGCTGGCGCAGCCTGCGCACGTAGTCTTCCATCTCCATGTGGTTCCCCTTTGAACACGGGCTACGCGACCGGCGCGGCGAGCGTCAGCACATAGCCGTCGGACACACGCCACCAGCCGCGCAGCGGCGGGGCTTCCAGGTTGGGGTTGCAGTGGATCCTGACGGCGGCCCAGGCGCCGGTGGCGCTCGCCGGCGCCAGTTCACACGCCACGTGCCGCGTATCAACCGTGAGTCCCAGGCGCAGCGCCTTCAGCGCGGCCTCCTTGGCGCTCCAGATCGCCGTCACCAGGGTGTCGCGGGCTGCGGGTGGGGCCAGCGCAAGACTGGCCAGTTCCGCCGCGGTGAAGTAGTCGCGGGCAAAGGCGGGGTGGCGCGGCGCCACTCGCTCGATATCGGCACCAACGGCGATGTGTTCAGCCACGGCGCAGAACGCTCGTCCGTGGCTGTGGCTGATCGCCAGGCGCAATGGGCCACTGCCCGGCCCCGTGCTCGGGAGCTCGGCGACAAGCTCCGGCGCGCCATCGGGGGCAGCGACGATCGCCAGCGTGTCGAGCGTCGGCCCTGTCACGGGCCCGCCGAGGTGAGCCTGCAGCAGCCGCTTGGCCGTCCAGCGCCCGAGCAGCCACTCGCGGCGGCGCTTCTCCACCCGCAGCCGCGCCAGCCGTTCCCGTTCGGGCGGGCTCAGCCAGGCGGCAGGCGGCAGCGCCGGGAGGTCGTCTTCGGTCTGGACAAGCCAGGTGATCATGCCTTACGGAGCCGCAGCAGCGACATCGT
>DAOUBZ010000313.1:0-1652 GCA_034432515.1 Chloroflexaceae bacterium
TGGCAAACCCCGTTTTGCCCACGCCGGGTGCGCGGGCGTCCCGCCCGCATGCGGGCCGGAGGCCCGCGTACCCGGGTTTGCCAGCAGTATCACTGCATCAGCCCTGGCATAGCCCGTCAGACGACGAGCCACTGGCGCGCAGGCCATCGAGGACGAAGCGGGCCACCTGTTCGGCCGCGCCGTCGCAGTCGCCGGTGGCCTGGCTGATGCGCTGCACCGCCGGGGGGCGCAGCAGTTCGAGGGTGAGCGTCGCGAGCACCGCCGGGTTGCCGGGCCGCAGGTGGCCCAGCTGCTGGCCCGCCGCGATCGCCTCGCTAACCAGGGTGTGGAGCGTCGGGTAGAGGCCGTGGAGGGCGTCGTCGGGGGTGCCGGCGCCGGAGCGGGGGCTGTCGAGCAACGCAGCCTGGTGCAGGCTCTGCCGGTAGAGGGCAACGATCATGGCGCCCAGCCTGGTCACCGGGTCGTGGGTTGTTGCCGCTGCTGCAGCCAGTTGCAGGCGCGCATCGCTGCAGGCGGCCTGGCGCACTGCAGCGAAGAGGTGCTCCTTGCTCGGGAAGCGGCGGTAGATCGTCCCCACCCCCACACCGGCCCGTTCGGCGACTTCGCTCACCGTCACCGCGGCGCCGCGCTCGGCGAAGAGCTCGCGGGCTGCCCGCAGCACCCGCTCCATGTTTCGCTGCATATCGCGGCGCTCGCGCCGCCCCATCGCGCCCGATCCGCTCATGCGCTGCTCCGTCTCGGCTGGCCACTGGCAGTATAGCACGGAACGACCCGAAGCGGAGGCGAGGTTCCGTTTCCAGGGCCTGGCTGGCACGTGCCAACCCGCCAGCGGATCAGCCACCGGTGGTCCATGTGGACAGGGCCAGCCAGCCGTCAATATGCTATTATCGGAAAACCGTGTCGTGTTCGCAAGATTGTGTCGGGCGTGTGGCCTGGCGATCAGGCGCTGCGCCCGATCCGGTGGAAGGAGCGGAGGATGGCAACGGCCGTCTCATCGCGTGGCTCGGTGCCGCGCTGGCTTGTGCTGGTACTCGGTATCGCCTACGTGCTGCTGGGGATCTTCATGCTGTTCAACCCGGTGCTGAGCCTGATCGCGATCGCGATCTTCACCGGGGCCTCGTGGTTCGTGTCAGGCGTGGTCGACCTGATCAGCCTCTTCCGGGACCGCAGCCGCTGGGTGTGGACGATCATCACCGGGGTGATCGGCATCTGGGCGGGCCTGGTGCTGCTGAGCCAGCCGCTGCTTGGTGCGGTGCTGCTGCCGACGGTCTATGTGATCATCATGGCGATCACCGGGATCGTGCTCGGCATCGCGCGGATCGTGCAGGGCTTCCAGGGCGCCGGCTGGGGCGTGACGATCTGGGGTGTGATCACGGTGCTGCTGGCGGGCTGGCTGCTCCTGAACCCGCTGGCGGGCGTGGTGGTCCTGCCATTTGTCTTTGGCAGCTTCGCGATTGTCGGTGGGATCCTGACGATCCTCGCGGCCTTCCGCGACTAGCGGCCCTGAGCAGCGTTAAGAGCCTATCCGAAAAACCGCCCCTTCGATACGCGCTGCGCGCTACCCCGGCCTGAGCCGGGACGAAGGCTCGGGATGCAGTTTTTCGGTGTCCTGAGTTATTTGGATAGGCGGAAAGGCCGAAGCACTGGCGCAG
>DAOUBZ010000314.1:0-7702 GCA_034432515.1 Chloroflexaceae bacterium
TGTCCTCGCGCGCCGCCCGGTCGCCGCCGTCGTAGCAGGCGCGGCGCAGGCTGCGGGCCGCCCGCGCCAGCCCCTCGCGGCACAGCCCGTCGGTGAGCGGAGTAGCCGCCGGGCTGACCAGCGGTTCCAGACACTGCGTCAGGGCGTCCATGCCGGTGCTGGCGGTGAGGGCGGCGGGCAGGCTGTAGGTCAGCTCGGGGTCGACCAGGGCGACCCGTGGCAGCATCAGCGGGCTGCGCAGGCTGACCTTGACCCGTTCGGCCGGCACGCCCAGCACGGCGTTGCGTGTCACCTCCGAGCCGGTGCCGGCGGTGGTCGGGATGGCGATGCAGGGCAGCGGCGGTTCTGCCAGAGGTTGGCCACGCCCTACCACTTCAAGATAGTCAAGCGGCTCACCCGGGTTGGTGGCGAGGGCGGCGACCGCCTTGCCGGCATCGAGGACGCTGCCGCCGCCCATAGCCACCACCAGCTCGCAGCCCTCGGCGCGAGCCATGGCGGCGCCTGCGGCGGCGAGCTCGACCGTGGGCTCGCCGGCGACCGCGAAGGTCATGGCGGCGACGCCAGCGTCGTGCAGCAACGTCAGCAGCGGGGCGAGGCGGGCGGGGCTACTCCCGCCCACCACCAGCGCCCGGCGCCCGAGGGCGGTGGCGAGCGGGCCGGCCTCTCGCAGCACGCCCGTGCCGAAGATGATCCGGCCGGCGGTGGCAAACTCGAATCTCATCGTGGCAGTTCCCAGCCCGCAGCCTCGGGGAAGACGGCATCGTAGCGCACGCTGCTGCGCGGCTCGGCCATCATCTCGGCCACCGTATCGCGCCAGGTTGCGTAGTGGGCGGTGGCCTTGTGGGCGGCGGGCGCATCAGGCGTGCGGTAGATCTCAACCAGGACAAAGCGCGTCGGGTCGTCGGCCTGCTGGATGACGTCGAAGCGCACCACCCCCGGCTCCTGCACGCTGCTGCGCGCATTCTCCAGGGTCGCCACGCGAAAGGCCTCAACGTGCTCGGGCTTGACGTGGACGTGAACGTGCACAATCTGCATCGACGCACCTCCGTGCTATGCGGCTCAGCGTAACCGCAATTCGCGATCGACCGTGCCGGGGATCGGGGGAACGAGATGCATTCTAGCCGATGCGCTGGTGGCGTGCAACCGCCGCCCCCGGCGCCGTCACCCGTCGCCCCGCCCGGCCCCGGGGCCACGGTGAGGCGCGGGGATGCGATGTCATGGTATGCAACGCGCGCGATGCGTAGGGGCGCCCCGCGTGGGCGCCCAGGTGGCCCGCGTGGGCGCCCCGGGGGCCGATGCCGGGGCGCGTCCTGGCATTGCGACGAAGCGATGCCGCAGGTATGATGGCAACCTGGCGCACTCGGACAGCGAGAAGGAGCGTAGCAATGATCGACTTTGGCCGGGCCATCTGCGGCGACGCGGCCGCCGCCGGCGCGCGTGAGTGGCTGGTGACCAACGGCATCGGCGGCTACGCTGCCGGCACCATCAGCGGCGCCCTGACCCGCTGTTACCACGGGCTGCTCGTGGCCGCACTCGAACCGCCCCTCGGCCGCACCCTCATGCTGGTGCAGCTCGACGCCACCGCCAGCTACGCCGGCGCCAGCTTCCGCCTCGCCACTCACCACCGGCTCGGCGCCGCCACAGCCCCCGCCGGCCACCTGCTCCTCGAGCGTTTCCGCCTCGAGGGCACCACCCCGGTCTGGACCTATGCCCTCGCCGATGCGCGCCTCGAACTGCGGATCTGGATGCGCCCCGGCCACAACACCACCTATCTGCGCTACAGCCTCCTGCACGCCCAGGAGCCCCTGACGCTGCAACTGGCCGCCCTGGTCGACTACCGCGACCATCACGGCAACACCCGCGCCGGCCCGCTGGCCTGCACGGTGGAGCCGGCGCCGCGCGGCCTGTGTATCAGCGTGGTCCCGGCTGCCGCGCCGCTCTTCCTCACCAGCGACCGCGCCAGCGCCGTGCCCGCCTTGGCCTGGGAGACCGGCTATATCCTCGCCGTCGAGCGCGAGCGCGGCCTGCCGCACATTGAGGACCATGTGCGCGCCGCCCGCCTCGCGGCCACCCTCGCCCCCGGCGAGCACCTGCTCGTGGCTGCCTCCGCCGTGCCCGGCGCACCCCTTGACGCCGAGGCCATGTGGGCCGAGCGCGCCGGCTACGAGCGCGCGCTGCTCGATCGCCTCGGCCCGGACGCCGACCCCGCTGTCGCCCGCCTCGCCCTCGCCGCCGACCAGTTCATCGTCGACCGCGCCGGCGGCAAGACGGTACTCGCCGGCTATCACTGGTTCTCCGACTGGGGCCGCGACACCATGATCGCCCTGCCCGGCCTCACCCTGCCCACCGGCCGCCCCGAAGTCGCCGCCAGCGTGCTGCGCACCTTCGTCCGTTACGTGGATCAGGGCATGCTGCCGAACCGCTTCCCCGACGCGGGCGAGCAGCCCGAGTACAACACGGCCGACGCGACGCTCTGGCTCTTCGAGGCCCTGCGCGCCTACCACGCGGCCACCGGTGACGACGCGCTGCTGCGCGAACTGTTCCCGGCCCTGCGCGAAATCATCGCGTGGCACGAGCGCGGCACGCGCTACGGCATCGGTGTCGACCCGGCCGACGGGCTGCTGCGCTGCGGCGAGGGCGACTCGCAGCTCACCTGGATGGACGTGCGTGTACAGGGCTGGGTCGTGACTCCGCGCCATGGCAAGCCGGTTGAGATCAACGCCCTCTGGCACAACGCCCTGCGCGTTATGGCCGGCTTCGCCCGCCGCCTGGGCGAGCCCGACGCTGCCTACGGGGCCGCCGCCGACCGCGCCGCTGCCGGCTTCGCGCGCTTCTGGAGCGACGCGCTCGGCCACTGCTACGATGTGATCGACACCCCGCACGGCGACGACCCGACGCTGCGCCCCAACCAGATCATCGCCGCGGCTCTGCCCCATAGCCCCCTCGACGCCGCCCGCCGCCGTGCCGTGGTCGATGTCTGCGTCCGCCACCTGCTGACCAGCCATGGGCTGCGCAGCCTCGACCCGCGCCACCCCGACTACCATGGCCGCTACGCCGGGGACGTGCTGGCTCGCGACGGCGCCTACCACCAGGGCACCGTCTGGGCCTGGCTGATCGGTCCCTTTGCCCTGGCCCACCTGCGCGCCTACAGCGACCGCGCGGCGACCCGCGCGCTGCTCACCCCGCTGCTGCTGCACCTTGCCGACGCCGGCCTGGGCACCGTCAGCGAGATCTTCGACGGTGCGTCGCCCCACGCCCCGCGCGGCTGTGTGGCCCAGGCCTGGAGCGTTGCCGCCCTGCTGCAGGCCCTCGACGCCCTGGGCTCCGAGGTCCCTGCCGGTGGTGCGGGCGGCCCGCCAAGTGATGGTACAATGGGATCAGCGCCCGCGTAGTTGCCAGCCCGAACGGTTCACACTGCCGTATGCCCATTGCCTACCAGGAGCAGACTGAGCTCACCTGCCCTGCCTGCCGCGCCGATTTTGCAGCGGCGGTCTGGCTGATCCTCGATGCCCAGGAGACCCCTGAGGCGGCCGCAGCGCTGCAACGCGGCGAACTGAACCGGGTAACCTGCCCGCACTGTGGCGCAACCGGCCCCGCTGGCGCGCCCCTGCTCTACCACGATGGCGTCCTGCGCCGCGTGATCTTTGCTCCCGCCCCTGGCACCGCCGAGTACCAGTGGCGCGAACAGGCCCGTGACCTGCACGCGCTGCTGGTTGGCTCGATCGCTGAAGAGCAGCGCCGGCCCTACCTCGCCGACGTCGCTATCGCCCAGGATCTGGCCGGCATCGCGCAACTCCTGCAGCGGATGGATCGCCGGCGCGGCCAGGCAGCGCCACAGCCTGCGCCGGCAGCCCCCACGGCAGGCGCTCCAGCTGAGCAGGCCCCGCCGCTGCTGGTGGCGGTCGAGGCGTTGCTGGCCGCCGATACGCCCGGCGAGCTTGAGGCGGTACTGGCCGCCCATCCCGTGTTGCTCGACCCCGGCACCGATGCCACCCTGGCCCAGTTGATCGAGGTGGCGGTGGAGCAGCGGGAGTTCGCGATCGCCGACAGTCTGCGCAATGCCCGTGCCCTGCTGGCTCGCATGGCCGCCGCGCCGCGTGAAGCGACAGCGTCGCCTGCCCCCGAGGCGCCCGCCACCGACCTGCCCGCTGCGGCGCTCCAGGCGCTGCTCCGCGCGCAGAATGCCAGCGAACTGGAGGCCGCGCTTGCGGTCTACCCGGTGCTGCGCCACGCACAGGCCGATGCGTTGCTCGCCGAGCAGATCGACCTGGCGCTCGATACGGGCAACGAACGCCTGGCCCACGCCCTTGAGCAGCGCCGTGAGGCCCTTGCCCAGTTGCTCAAGGGCGCGCCGGGCGCATTGCCTGACGACCCGGCGCCGGCCAGTCTCGACGAGGCGATCGAGGCGCTGCTCGTCGCCGAGGGTGAGGCGGCCCTGGTCGCAGTGATCGACCGTTACCCCGCGCTGCTCAATGATGCTGCCGCTCAGGCGCTCTGGCAGTTCGCCGCCGAGGCCCGCGCCAGTGGTGATGAGGACCTGGCCCGCTACGCGATCGAGTGCCGCGAACTGCTGCGGCGCGTTCGCGAAGCGTTGCAGGGCTAGGACTGGAGGCTCTATGCTCAAACGGACCCCGCTCTTCGACGCCCACCTTGTCGCTGGCGCGCGTATGGTCGAGTTCGGCGGCTGGGAGATGCCCGTGCAGTACAGCGGGATCGTTGATGAGCATCAGGCAGTGCGCCACAGTGCCGGGCTGTTTGATATCAGCCACATGGGCCGGGTGATGGTGCGCGGTCCCCAGGCCGCGGCCTTTCTGCAGTATGTCGTCAGCTGTGATGTGGGCGCCATTCCGCTCGGCCAGTCGAACTACGGCCTGCTCTGCCTGCCCGATGGCGGCATTGTCGATGATGTGTTCATCTATCACCTCCCCGACGAGTTCCTGGTGGTGGTCAACGCCGCCAATCGCGATAAGGACTGGGCCTGGCTGCAGCAGCACGCGCGCGGCTTTGCTGTCGAACTGGAGGACCGCTCGGCGCGCTGGGCCATGCTCGCGCTGCAGGGCCCGGCCGCCGAGACGCTGCTGGCCAATGCCGAGGACTGTGAGGCCAGTGAGATTGGCAACCTGCCCTTCCACGGTGTGGCGCTCACCCGGCTCTTCGGCGTCAATGTGCTGATCGCCCGCACCGGCTACACCGGCGAGGATGGCTTCGAGCTGTTCTTCGAAGCGCCGCACGCGCCCATGGTCTGGCAGCGGCTGCTGGGCCTCGGCGCGCCCGGCAGCGTCAAGCCCTGCGGCCTGGGGGCTCGCGACAGTCTGCGCTTCGAGCCCTGCCTGGCGCTCTATGGCCACGAGATCAGTGAGACGATTAACCCCTACGAGGCGCGCCTCGGCTGGGTGGTCAAGCTCGACAAGGGCGAATTCGTTGGCCGCGCGGCGCTGGCGGCGATCAAGGCCCAGGGGCCGAGCCGCCGCCTCGCTGGCTTCGAGTTGCTTGGCCGCGGCGTTGCCCGCGGCGACTACCCGGTCCACGCCGTCTCGGGCGAGCCGGTGGGCTTTGTGACCACCGGCATGCCCTCGCCTACCCTTGGCAAGCCGCTGGGCATCGCGATGGTCCCGATCGCGCTCAGCAGCGAAGGGAGCGAGTTCGATGTGATCATCCGCGAGAAGCCGGTGCGCGCCCGGGTGATCAAGATGCCGTTCTACAAGCCGCGCTACAAGAAGTAGGGGCGCAACGCCGCCCCCCCGCGCTCGGTGCAGGAGCCAGCCATGAGCAACATCCCGGCGGACCTCCGCTACAGCAAGTCGGACGAGTGGGTACGGGTCGAGGGCGACGAGGTGGTGATCGGCATCACCGACTATGCCCAGGAGCAACTCGGCGACATCGTCTATCTGGAACTGCCGCAGGTAGGGGCCAGCTTCGCCCCCGGCGACAGCTTCGGGGTGATCGAGTCGGTCAAGGCCTCCTCCGATCTCTACGCCCCGATTGGCGGCGAGGTGGTCGCCATCAACAGTGAGTTGGAGGGCAACCAGGAGCCGATCAACCAGGATCCCTACGGCGCCGGCTGGCTCATCCGTATGCGTCCCTCCGGCGCAGAGGAGGAGTTGCTGGACGCCGCCGCCTACGCGGCGTACATCGAGGAACGCGCCCACTGACAATGGTAGCTTGCCGACGCACAGCCCGTGATCGGCAAGCTACCATCTGAAACCTGTAATCCCCATGTCGCACTATATCTCGATCACCGAGGCCGAACGCGCTGCCATGCTGGCGGCGATCGGCGTGAACTCGACGACGGACCTGTTCGTTGATGTCCCGGCGGAATGGCGCTTCCCGCAACTGGACCTGCCCGCACCCTTGTCCGAGCCCGAACTGGTGCGCGAGTTGCAGGCCCGCAGCGGCGCCAACGCCAACGCCCACAGTCATAGCATCTTCCTGGGCGCCGGGGCGTACAACCACTTTGTGCCCGCCGCCGTCGACCAGATCCTGCGCCGCGGCGAGTACTACACCGCCTACACCCCCTACCAGCCCGAGATCAGCCAGGGCACGCTCCAGGCGATCTTTGAGTACCAGAGCCTGATCTGCTTGCTCACCGGCATGGAGATCGCCAACGCCTCGCACTACGACGGCGGCACCGCCATCGCCGAGGCGGCGATCATGGCCCTGAACGTGGTGCGCAACCGGCGCAAGATCGTCGTCGCCCGCGGCGTCAATCCCCAGTACCGCGCGGTGCTGCGCACCTACCTGCAGGCCCTCGATATCCCGATCAGTGGCGATGAGCTCGCCGGGGCCAGCATTGCGGACGCCCTGGCCCAGGTCGATGACCAGACCGCGCTGTTGATCGTGCAGAACCCCGACTTCCTCGGCCGGCTGCACGACCTGCGCGGCCTCGCCCAACAGGTGCAGGCCCGTGGCGCGCTGCTCTGCGTGCACTTCGACCCGATCGCCCTGGGCCTGTTCCAGACGCCGGGCGAGGTCGGTGCCGACATCGCGACTGCCGAGGGCCAGCCGCTGGGCCTCGGGCTCAACTTCGGCGGGCCGTACCTCGGCATCTTTACCACCCGCCAGAAGTATGTCCACAAGATCGCCGGGCGCATCGTCGGTGTGACAAAGGACGTCGACGGCAAGCTGGCCTATGTGCTGACGCTGCGTGCCCGTGAGCAGGACATCCGCCGCGAGCGGGCCACGAGCAATATCTGCACCAACCAGGGGCTCATGGCGCTGGCCGCGACGGTCTACATGAGCCTGATGGGTCGCCAGGGTATGCGCAAGGTGGCCGAGTTGTGCTACCACCGCGCCCATTACGCTGCGGCCCAGATCGCCGCGCTGCCGGGGTACAGCGTGGATAGCGGCCCGTTCTTCAAGGAGTTCGTGGTACGCTGCCCGCGTCCGGTGGCCGAGATCAATGCCGCCCTGCGCGCGCAGCGCATCGTGGGGGGCTACGATCTGAGCCAGGACGAGCCCGAATTGGGCAACGCCATGCTGCTCGCTGTCACCGAGATGACCAGCAAGGCCGACATCGACCGACTCGTCGCTGTCTTACGAGATACAGCGTAGCACGTGACCACCATGCCCGTCAGCGACCTGCAACTCGGCCGGCTCGTCGCCCACGCGCTCCCTGGCGCCCGCCTTCGCGAGGCAGAGCCGCTGGGTGAGCGGACGCTGCTGCTCACCCTTGGCGAGCAGCGGCGCGCCGTGCTGCGCCTCG
>DAOUBZ010000315.1:0-1731 GCA_034432515.1 Chloroflexaceae bacterium
TTTGGGGCAGGCCCCAAAGACAGTGCGCAAGCTCTGCCACCCCTTGCGACGGATTGACGCAGCGTGTTATGATAACGCAGAGCGGCATACCGACGTGATGGCCCGGATCGTTGCAAGGAGAAAAGCGATGGCGCTTGAGCCTGTTGAGACTGATGTTCCCTATCATGCTCTGTACATCAATGGTGAGTGGTGCGATGCCGAAGGGGAGCGCACCTTCGAGGTCACCGAGCCGGCCAGCGGGGCGCTGATCGCCCGCGTCGCCAGCGCCAGCACCGCCGACGTGGATCGCGCGGTGGCCGCGGCCCGCGACGCCTTCGACAACGGCCCCTGGCCCCATACGCCGCACTACGAACGGGCCCGCATTATCCACAAGATCGCCGACCTGATCGAGGAGCACGCCTTCGATATCGCCGAACTCGAGTCCCGTGATGGCGGTGTGCCGATCCGCAAGACCACCTACAACGACATCCCGCTCGCCCTGCACATGATGCGCGTGTTCGGCGATCTGGCCCGCCGCTCGCCCTACGAGCCAATGCCCTGGAACGATTTCCCGACCCTGTCGTGGAACTTCGTCTGGCGCGATCCCTTCGGCGTCTGCGCACAGATCATCCCCTGGAACTACGCCTTCCCGATGGCGGTCTGGAAGCTGGGCCCGGCGCTGGCCACCGGCAATACGATCGTCTTCAAGCCCTCCTCGCTCGCCCCGCTCAGCGCCATCCGGCTGGTGCAGCTGATCGATGAGTCGGGACTGCTGCCCCGGGGGACGCTCAACCTGGTCACCGGCCCGGGCGGCGAAGTAGGCGAGTACCTGGTCGGCCATCCACAGGTGGACAAGATCGCCTTTACCGGCTCCACCGAGGTTGGACGCAAGATCATGGCCATCGCCGCCCCGCATATCAAGAAGGTCACCCTGGAACTGGGCGGCAAGTCGCCGAGCATCCTGCTGCCCGACGCCGACCTGGACAAGGCGATCGATGGCGTGCTCTTCGGCATGTTCTACCACGCCGGCCAGCTCTGCGAGGCCGGCACACGCTGCTTCGTCCCCGCCACACTCTACGATGAGGTCGTGGAGCGCCTGGTGGCGCGCACGCGCCAGTTGCGCCTCGGCGACCCGCTGGAGCTGGAGACGGACATAGGTCCGCTGATCAGCTTCAAGCAGCGCGAGCGCGTCGAGAGTTACATCAAGCTCGGGCGCGAGGAGGGCGCGCGCCTGGCGATCGGCGGTGGCCGCCCGGTTGGGGCGATCTACGAGCAGGGGCCCTATCTGGAGCCGACGATCTTCACCCACGTGGACAATCGCTGGCGCATCGCCCAGGAGGAGATCTTCGGCCCGGTGCTCTGCGTCATCCGCTACGAGGAGATCGGCGACGCGATCAGCATGGCCAATGATACGATGTACGGCCTGGCCGCCTCGGTCTGGTCACGGGACCTGCAAGCGGCGATTGAGGTCGCCAAGCGTATCCGCAGTGGCACCGTCGGTATCAATGAGCACCACGTGCTCAACCCCTACGCGCCCTTCGGTGGCTTCAAGGAGAGCGGTATCGGCCGCGAGATGGGTGTGGCCGGGATGCTCGAGTACACCGAGCCCAAGCACATCCACGTCGACTTCCAGCAGAAGCGCTCGGGCAAGATCTGGTGGGACGCCCTGCTCCCGCCCGAGAACGAGCACGAGTAGTCCGGGTCCGGCGGATAGGCGGAAAGGCCGAAGCACTGGCTGCGCCAGTGCTTCGG
>DAOUBZ010000316.1:0-5126 GCA_034432515.1 Chloroflexaceae bacterium
AGAGGCGAGTGGCGTAGCCGACGTTGACCTTTACCTCGCTCTGGGCCGGCGCCGGATAGCCGAGGGCGAAGAGCCACTGCGGGGTCTGCGATCCGCGACCGGTGCAGTCCACGACCAGGTTGGCATGCAGGGTCGCCTCCAGGGGTTGCGCACCGCGATGCTCAACGCGTACGCCGGTGACCCGCCGGCGATCGTCGCCGGTCACCAGCCCGCGGATCGCGCAACTTTCCAATAAGGTCACGTTGTTCCGCGCCAGCGTGCGCTGGCGGATCAGGTGCTCCAGGAAGGGCCGGCTCATCAGCGCGGCCTCGCGGCCCATGGTAAAGCGCCGGCGATAACCGCCGTAGGTGTACCAGCACATATTGGCGGTCATATCGCTGACCAGGGCGCCGCCGGCGGCCAGCGCCTCCGGCAGGTCGGGATAGTAGCGGGTCATGATCTCGAGGCCGCTGGCCAGCAGGCCGTGGAGGTGCCGCGTCTGCGGCTGGCCCTTGCGCGCCTCGGGCTGGTCGGCCACGGGGTCGCGCTCGACGATCGTCACCTGATCGAAGTGCTTGCTGAGCACCCGGGCGGTCAACAGGCCAGCCATACTGGCGCCGAGCACCAGGGCGTGGCTGCTGGTGGATTGGGTAGACATCGGGATCGTTCCTTCCCAGGTTGGGCCGAAGCATTGGCTGCGCCAATGCTTCGGCCTTACGGTGGCTGCACCGATGCTTCGGCCCTACGGCGCGCTACCTGCCTTCAATCGGCGCCGGAGCGACAGCCAGGAGTTTCAGCAGTCCCTCATGACCCCAGGCCATCACCACATCGTGGTTCCAGACGAAGAACGGCCGTGCCAGCGGCGCCAGCAGGTTCATCCAGGCTTTCGTCGTGCGCACGGTCCAGTCGTAGCGAACGGTGGTCCCCTGAGCGGTCTCGGTGAACGTCCAGCGACCCGTGCCCTGCAGTTCGCCCTGGGCGTGGCCCTCGATGCGCTGAAGCGGTTCGACGCGCGTCGTCTCCATCGTGAAGCTGAGGCGATACGGAAGTTTGCTCTTCCAGGTGTAGCGATAGATTGCGCCAACCCCCTGGCGGTCGCCGTCACGCAATCGAACCACCGCCTCGACTCCGCGCCACCACTGCGGCCAGCGTTCCACGTCGGTGATCGCCGCCCAGATGGGGGCGACCGGCGCGGCGATCTGCCAGATCGTGGTAAAGGCATAGTCTGCCATTGATGGCCTCCTCGGGCTCAGGCCATCTCTGGCGCGGGTAGGGCGCCGAGTTGCATCAGCAGGCTCACATCGTCGTCCTTGCGCCAGAACTCGACGATCCGGCCATTGGCGATGCGGAACAACTCCAACCCGCCGATCGCCAGCGCCTTGCCGGTGGGCGCCAGGCCCATAAATGGGCCGTTGTGGGTAGCGTAATGGGTATGGAGCACGGCGACGTAGTCGCCCTCGGCGAGCACGGTCTCAACCCCCACGCGGTGATGTGGAAAGGCGGCATCGAACATACCCAGCAGGCCCTCGAAGGCTTCGACTCCCTGCTGTGTGCCGGTGAACGGATCGTGCAGGATGACATCGGGAGCGAAGATCGCGTCAATCACCGCCCGGTCCTCCTGGTTGATCACCTCTTCGTAGAGACGGACGGCGAGGGCCTTGTTCGCTTCCGGTGTGGCCGGCCCGGCGCTGATCTGGCGCATAATTTCGGCCATATCCACCGCAATCCGGTGCCCGGCGATCTTGCCGTCCACGAAGTGGAAGTGGTGGCGCGTTGGCGTCTCGATCGCGCGACCACTCGGCGGTACACCCTGGAACGGGCCAAGCTGGGTGCCACGCGCAATGATCCGCACCTCAACCGTACCGTCGGTCTCGCTCACCTGGCGGATGTCGTGGCTGAGATCGGGAAAGGCTGCCTGGAAGCCGGCAATCAGATCGATTGCCCCATCGAGGTCGAACGGTTCGGGGATATCGGCGAAGTGGAGTTGGTAATCGGGGGCGGTGAGATGACCGAGGAAGGCCAGTTGCCCGCGGTCCATCAGACTGAAGTAGCTGCGCACGGTGAACTCGACATCCGGGCTGGTCATCGGTGTACCTCCTATCACGCGGTGTATTTCCGCGCCATCAACAACTGACGGGCGCAGTATGCCGCGCGGCGGTGGTCACCTTCCAGCCTGAAAGGCGCTCACTTTGCGCTCAGTGTTGGTTCAGGGGTGGCTCCTAGAGATCCGGCAACAGGCCAAGGCCACGCAGCATTCCGGCGACATCCCAGATGGTCAAGCTTTCGTGGACCTTGCCGTCGCGCAGGACCAGGCGGTTGACGCCGCGGGCGGTGACGCGGCGCCCGCTGGGCGGAATGTTAAGAATGGGGCCCCGATGAGT
Organism: Chloroflexaceae bacterium; assembly: GCA_034432515.1. GTDB lineage: Bacteria > Chloroflexota > Chloroflexia > Chloroflexales > Chloroflexaceae > JACAEO01. The sequence continues at coordinate 2,361 of DAOUBZ010000316.1, forward strand.
GGCATATGCGGTCCAGAACAGCGCCACCCGCTCGCCATCCACCACAATATCGTCGGGGCGGATCTCCAGGTCGGGAAACGCCTGGTAGTAGGCCTCGAACATACGCTGAACACCCGGACGGCCGATCTGTGGCTGGGCGATCGCAACGTCGAGCCCATAACAATCTTCGGTATACCATTCGGCCACCCGCGCCGGGTCGTGCGAGTTCCACGCCGCCACCAGTTGTTCAATAACCGTCAATGTATGCTCGTGCATCGAACCGCTCCCCGATGATCAGGTTCAGCCGCTTTGCTATGAAGATACCGCAGGTGTCCTGCGACCACCAGACCATGTCGTGCTCATCAATTGACCATTTTTTGATACATGTGATGGGGCGGCCCCCGCCGCGTAGGGCCGAAGGAGTGGCTGCGCCACTGCTTCGGTCCTACGCAATACCACCGACCTCGATGTGCCAGAGGATTTCGACGATGCGCGTTACGCCGGCCTTGAGGTGACGACGGTACGAACTCAACGGCACATCGAGCAACTCGGCGGCCTGCTCCTGGGTTGCTGCCGGCTGGAGGTAGGTGTGATGCACCGCGCGATAGAACTTCTGCTCTTTTGGCGACTCGCGCAGCTGTTCGGCGGCCTGTTTGAGCAAGTCGCGCAGGGTGGCGACGCGCGCGCCATCGCCGGCATCGGCGCCTACCCGCTCGTTCACGATCCGCGAGCGGAGCAGGCCACTGCCGCGCAGAGCATCGGGGCGTGCATAGTTGCGCAGCGCGTATTCCACCGCCTCGCCAAACTCCTCGCGGCTCAAGACCTCCATGCGCGCTGGCGCAGGTGGCTGGATCGTCTCGGGCGCGGCGGCAAGCTCGCGCTGGCCCAGCAACTCCAGCCAGGGCAACGGCGGCATGGTGCGCCAGTCGTGGCCGTACACGCCAAAGGCCCGATCGCCCACCCGGAAGTCGAGCTCCGGGAGGCGATACAGCTCGGCGTAGGCAAAGACCGGTCGCCAGAATTCCGGGTCGGCGCAGGCGTAAAAGGTATGGGCCAGGCCAGGCGTGAAGTAGTGGCGCACCATGGTCACAAAGATCAGGCTCTGGGTCGGCGAGACGGCCTGGTAGCTATCGGCGGCCAGCCAGAAGCGGAAGTAGGTGGCGCGTTCGCCCGCGCGCAACGGGGCGTACCGCGCCAGATGCTCCCACGCCCTGCCGATGGCCGGATCAACCGTCAGATCCTCGCCAGTGGCCCGCTCCAGGGCCAGCAGGGTCATAAAACCCACCGGCTGGCCCTCCAGATCGCGGAACACCACCACGTTCTCCGGCTGGCGCGCGAGCCAGTAGCGCGCCAGTTGCGCCGACTCGGGGCCTTCGTGGCGCGCGACCATGGCCGCCAGACGCTCCGTGTCCTCCGGCCGAGAGCGATCCGGCAGCGCCCGACCACTGGCCTGCCACTCGAAGAAGGGCCGCACCGCCGGGTTGTCGCGATGCAGGTAGACAAAATCGAACAGCACCAGTTGTTGGTCGACGCCCTGCGTCTGGTGCAGGCGCTGCGCGTAGTGCGTCCGCGCGCGCCGGTGCAACTCGGCGTACCACTCCGGGTTGCGCCAGCGCAGATCGGCGACCAGCGCCTCGCGGGCCACATCGTGCGGAAACAGCCCACCGGGGCGCGTCTGGACGAAGGACAGCCCGCGCAGCCATGTGAAGAGATCGTGCGCATCGGGCACCGCCATGATCTCGGCCAGCAGCGACTCGGTTGTCACCCGCGTCAGCGCGCAGACCTCCAGTGCCGCGCGGTGGGCCGGCCCCGGTACGCGCTGCAGGAACCGTTCGAGCAGCAGCGTAACGACATCGTGGGCCTCAGTCGGCGCAAAATGGTAGCCCGGTCGCTGCTCGTACAGGTCGGCGACCAGCGACAGGGCCAGCGGATAGCTATGGGTGAAGCTGAGCACTGCCGGGAGATCCGCTTCGGGGATGTTGCGCTGCGCCAGATAGGCGCGAGCCTCACCCGGGTTCAGATTGCGCAGCGGCACGCTACGCAGCAGTTGTTGCCAGCCAGGGTCGGCACGCCAGGCCGCGTCTGGTGGCTGGCGGCTGGCCAGGACCACGAGTGCCTGCTCGGTCAACTGCGGCAGAAAGACCTCGCGCAGCCAGTTTTCCAGCGGGGCCAGCAGATCGAAGGTATCGATCAGTAGCACCCAGCGACCCGGGCGTGCCGCTAGCGCCTCGGCGGGGGCACTGGCCGGGTCGAGGCCAATGGCCAGCCGGAGCGCGGCCAGAAAGGCCTCGGGGGTGGCCTCAACATTGCGCCCGTCGATGCTCCACGCCGGAGCGCCGGCCTGCTCGGCCAGGAGTGCATACTCGGCCAGCAGGGTCGTCTTGCCGACACCGCCCGGCCCGTAGACATAGAGGACACAAAACGGTAGCTCGGCCGCCGCCAGGGCCTGTGCAAACAGCGCCATCTCGGCGGCACGACCGACAAAGCGCTGGTGCCGTGCACTGTTCAGGCGATCGATCAACCGTGACGCCATAGGCCCCCCGCAAGTGTACGACCTGGCCAGCGCAAAACGACCGTCTGTAGCCTGGCAGTATAGACCACGCCCCTGGCGCTGTCTATAGCCCCGCGCGCCGGGCCGCCCCGCGGCCAGGTGTGGCCCCGCGGGGCGGGCGGCCACGGGGGTGCGTGGCGCTTTTGGGGTAGGTTTTTTGGCGGATGGCGTCCTGATGCGCTGCTTGCCCTCACCCCCCTGCCCCCTTCGGCTACGCTCAGGGCAGGCCCCTCTCC
>DAOUBZ010000317.1:0-5200 GCA_034432515.1 Chloroflexaceae bacterium
GATGCCGAGCAGGCCGTCCTCGTTCCAGCGGTAGGCCCGCGAGCGGGCGTGGTCGTGTGGGAAGGAGTCCCAGGCGCTGCCGCCTGGGCTGTAGTCCTCGCGCACCGTGCCCCAGGCCCGCTCGGCCAGGTATGGTCCCCAGCGCCTCCAGACCGGACCGTCGGTGGTCAGTCGCTCGTGCTCGGCGGTCATCGAGGCTCCTTGTATCTACTCGCTCGACCAGGCGCTGCGGAAGTCGGGGAAGAGGGTGAGGCCGCCGTCCACGAAGAGGGTCTGCCCGGTGATGTAGGCTGCCTCGTCGGAGCAGAGAAAGACCGTCACGGCGGCCATCTCCTCGGCGGTGCCAGCGCGGCCCATGGGGATGTGGCTCTCCACCTGGGCGCGCTTCTCAGGGTCGTCGACCCAGGCCCGGTTGATCGGCGTGACCGTGGCGCCCGGGCCGATGCCGTTGACCCTGATGCCGCGCCCGGCGTACTCGAGGGCCAGGGTCCGGGTCAGGTTCTGCATCGCGCCCTTGCTCATCGAGTAGCTCAGGAAGCGCGGCTTGGGGATGACCTGGTGGACGCTGGAGATGTTGACGATCATCCCCGGCTTGCCCGCGGCCAGGAAGTGCCGGATGGCCTCGCGGGCGGCGAGGAACGCGCCGCGGGCGTTGACGTTGAGCACGCGGTCGTACTGCTCAGCCGTCAGCTCGTGGGAGTCAGCGGCGATCTGGATGCCGGCATTGTTGATCAGGATGTCGAGCCCGCCGAGCTCGCGCACCGTGGTCTCCATCATTGCGCGGATCTCGTCTTCGCTTGCCACGTCGGCCTGCACCAGGATGTGGCGGGCGCCGGCGGCGTCGATCTGGCGGCCACACTCCTCGATGGCCGCGTGGATCTGGTCGTGGGTCGCCTCGGCCTCCTCCTTGCCCTTGCGGTAGTTGATCGCGACATTGGCGCCCTCCTGGCCGAAGCGCACCGCGATGGCCTGGCCGATCCCCGAGCTGCCGCCGGTCACCAGCACGTTCTTGCCGCGGATCCCCTGCATCGTGACTTGCCTCCTCTGCTACACACCCTTGAGGTACTCGCGGATCATCAGGGCGGCGGTGGCGCCCTCGCCGGCGGCGCTGGCGGCCTGCTTGGTGCTGCCCTGGCGCACGTCGCCGGCGGCGAACACCCCCGACACGCTCGTCTCCAGGGTCGGGCCGGTGACGATGAAGCCAGCCTGGTCGCGCTCGACCTCCGCCGGCAGCCAGCCCGCGTTGGGCGAGAGGCCGATGAAGACGAAGGCGCCCGCCGGCTCGATCGTCTCCTGAGCCCCCGTGCCGCGGTCGCGCACGGTGATGCCGCTCAGCCGCCCCGCGCCCTCCAGGGCGACGATCTCGGTGTTGGTGCGGACGACGATCTGGTCGGTCTCCGCGATCTTGTCGACGACGATCTTGCTCGCGCTCAGCTGCGGGCCACGCACCAGCATGGTCACCCGGTCGACGAAGCGGGTCAGGAACAGGCTCTCCTCGCCGGCGCTATTGCCACCGCCGATCACCGCCACGTGCTGGCCCTTGTAGAACGGCCCATCGCAGGTGGCGCAGAAGTGCACCCCGGCCCCGATCAGCTCCTCCTCGCCAGGCACGCCGAGGCGTTTGTAGGTCGAGCCGGTGGCGATCAGCACCGCGCGAGCGCCGTACTCCGCGCCGTCGGCGGTCTTCACGTAGCGCGACTCGGCTTCGGCACGCAGCCCGACCACCTCCTGGGCCTGGAGCGTCTCGACGCCGAAGCGGTGGGCCTGCCGGGTGAGCCGGTCGGCGAACTCGCCCCCGCCGACGCCCTCGGGGAAGCCGGGGAAGTTGTCGAGCCGCTCGGTGACCCCGGCCTGGCCGCCGAGGCCGCCGCGCTCGATCACCAGCACCTCCAGCCCTTCGCGCGCCGCGTAGAGCGCGGCGGTCAGACTGGCCGGCCCCCCACCGATGCAGATCAGGTCGTAGTAGGCGAGCTTGGCGCGGGTCTGCAGCCCGAGCTTCGCCGCCAGCTCAGCGTTCGAGGGCTCGACCAGGATGCTCTCATCCTCGAAGACGATCGTCGGGATGATGCGCTTGCCGTTATTGACGCGCTCGACCAAAGCTAGGCCATCGGCGTCCTGCTCCACGTCGACCCAGTCGTAGTGGACGCGCTGCTCGCCCAGGAACTTCTTCGCGCGCTTGCAGTCGCCGCACCAGGGCGCCCCGTAAACCGTCAGCTGCGTGTGGCTCATCGTCTCGCTCCTCGGAGGTGGTGTGTCGGATGTCTGTGGCCAGCATACGGCGCCGCGCACGACGCGACTGTGAGCCGGCCTACAGTTCCTCCCTGCACGATGCGGTACGATGAGGGCACGCCCACTGCTGGATCACGAAAGGATCAGACGATGTCCGACCCTGAGCTGCTCGCCCGTTACAACTACGACTCGTTCGTGCCGGCCAAGTTTGAGCCCTGGATGCGCTTCGAGGAGAGCCCTCCGCTGGGCAAGGTTGCGCCCGACTTCCCGCTCTGGCCCCTTGCGGGCGGCGAGAGCAGCCTGAGCGCGGTCTGGTCGGCCTACAACTACACCATCGTCGAGTTCGGCAGCTCCACCTGACCGTACTGCGGGATGGCGGCGCCATCCATGAACGAGCTCGCCGCGCGCTACGCCGACCGCGGGGTCGGCTCGATCTTCCTCTACACCCATGAGGCCCACCCGGGCGAGCACTACCCCCACCTGACCTCGATGGAGCAGAAGTTCCGCCACGCCGCAGCCCTGCGCGACCTGCTGGGCGTCGCGCGGCCGATCCTGCTCGACGCCCTCGACGGCGCGTGCCACCGCGCCTACGGCTCGATGCCCAACATGACCTGGATCTTCACCAAGAGCGGCGTGCCGATCTACAAGTCCGACTGGAGCGACGCGAACAGCGTCGAGAACGCGATCCAGTACTTCCTCGACGTGAGCGACCGGCGCCGCGCCCGCGAGCGGCTGGCCCCGTTTCGCGTCGAGCGGCTCGACTACCGCAACCAGGACCGCGAAGCCTTCTTCCAGGGCCTGGAGCGCAGCGGTCCCAAGGCTGTGCAGGAGTTTCGCGACGCGTTCGGCGGATAGCGCCTGAGGCCGTACGTCGCACCTATGACCATCGCGTGTTCTGACGTAGGGAGGCCCAGCGCGTCAAAACGAAAGGATTCCTATGCCACGGGTCTGTGTCTTCGATGTGAACGAGACCCTGCTGGACCTGCGGGCCCTCGACCCGGCCTTCGCGCAGCTGTTCGGCGACGCCGCGGCGCGTCGGGAGTGGTTCGCCCAGATGATCCAGTCGGCCCTGGTCGCCACGGTCACCGGTGCATACGCGCCATTCGGCCAGATCGGCGACGCCGCGCTCACGATGATCGCCGCTCGCCGCGGGGTGGCGCTCGCCGACGACGCGCGCCGGCAGCTCCTTGGCGGGATGCGCAGCCTGCCGCCCCACCCCGAGGTGCGCTCGGCCCTGGAGCGGCTGCGGGCGGCGGGCCTGCGGCTGGCGGCACTCACGAACTCCACGGCGGAGGTGGCCGAGGCCCAGCTCGCCCACGCCGGCCTGGCTGAGCTGTTCGAGCTGCGGCTCTCGGTAGACGCGGTGCGGCGCCTGAAGCCGGCCCCCGAGGCCTACCAGATGGCTGCGGAGCGGCTGGGCGTGCCGCTCGGCGAGATCCGCCTGGTCGCCGCCCACGCCTGGGATATCGCCGGTGCGCTGCGAGCCGGCTGCGCGGGCGCCTTCGTTGCCCGACCCGGGATGGTGCTCGACCCGCTCGTACCGGCGCCCGACGTAACCGGCGTGGACATGGCCGAGGTTGCCGAGCGGATCCTGGCCGCCGAGGGGGTGCGCCCGTAGACATAGCCGGTGCGGGACCAGATGGGACGGGCGGCGAAGTACCGCCCGTCTCGTAGTTGCCTGCCCAGTGCTACGGCCGGCGCCACTGCCGCCCCTCGCGGGTGAGCAGCGCGTTGGTCGCCTCGGGACCCCAATTCCCCTGCGCGTAGCTTGCCGGTGGCGGGGCGTCGGCCTCCGCCCAGCGCTCCAGGATCGGCGTGATGAAGGCCCATGCCGCCTCCACCTCGTCGCGCCTGATGAATAGCGTCGCGTCGCCCAGCAGCGCGTCGAGCAGCAGCCGCTCGTAGGCCTCGGGCGTGGGCGCCTCGAATCCTGCCGCGTAGCGGAAGTCGAGTGCGACCGGCCGTAGCTCCATCGCCGCCCCCGGCGGCTTCAGCCCGATCTGTAGCGTGATCGCCTCGTCGGGCTGGATGCGCAGCACCAGCTGGTTCGGCTCCATCTCGCCGTCCGGCCCAACGTGGTCGGCGTGGTCGGCGTGGCCGAACAGCGCCAGGGGCGGCTGGCGGAACTGGATCGCCACCTCGGTCAGGCGCCGCGGCAGCGCCTTGCCTGTGCGAAGGTAGAACGGCACCCCCGCCCAGCGCCAGTTGTCGATCTGCAGTCTGAGCGCGACGTAGGTCTCGGTGGTCGAGCCCGCCGCTACCCCCGCCTCCTCCTGATAGCCCGCGTACTGGCCGCGCAGCGTCGATGCGTCGATCGCTGCGGGCTCCAGGACCCGGATCGCCTGGAGCGCCTTGACTTTCTCGTTGCGCACAGCCTCGGCGCTGAAGGCCGCCGGGGGCTCCATCGCCGTCAGGGCCAGCACCTGGAGCATGTGGTTCTGCACCATGTCGCGGATGGCGCCCGCGCTGTCGTAGTAGCCGCCCCGCCCCTCGACGCCGATCTGCTCGGCCACGGTGATCTGCACGTGGTCGATGTAGCGCCGGTTCCAGAGCGGCTCGAAGATGCTGTTGCCCAATCTGAAAGCCAGGATGTTCTACACCGTCTCTTTGCCCAGGTAGTGATCGATGCGGTAGACCTGGCGCTCGTCGAAGACGCCGAGCACGTGGGCGTTGAGCGTCTCGGCACTGGCCAGATCGCGCCCGAAGGGCTTCTCGATCACGATGCGCGTCCAGCCCCCCGCGCCGGGCCGCCCTGACGGCGCCCCGCTGAGGCCGGCCGCCCCGAGCTGGCTGACGATCACCGGGTAGGCCTCGGGCGGTGTCGCAAGGTTGTTTTTGCTAGTCTAATAGTGGCTCTCCCGCACTTGCCGTGAATTGACAACTAGCCAGTCGGAGCGAGCACACGCTGGCGCAGGAGATCGAAGTTCGCGCGACCATAGGCCATGCGCTTGATGAGCTTCAAGCGGTTCAC
>DAOUBZ010000318.1:0-20175 GCA_034432515.1 Chloroflexaceae bacterium
GCTCCCGCAGCTGGCCGAGGTGGCCGGCCACAGCCACGACGGGCACACCCACGTCCATACCGATCCGGCGCAGGCCGGCTACGCCGTCGCCCCCCCGACGGCAGAGGACACCTACGCCTGGAACCTGCCGGCTGGTTTCCCACCACCCTACGTTCCCCCCGACAACCCGATGACTGCCGAGAAAGTGGAGCTTGGGCGCTTCCTCTTCTACGACAAGCGCCTCTCGGCCAACGGCACCATGGCCTGCGCCAGCTGCCACGAGCAGGGGCGGGCCTTTACCGACGGCAAAGCCACGCCCCACGGCTCGACCGGCGCGGCTCTGCCGCGCAACAGCCAGGGTCTGGCGAACGTGGCCTACTACAGCACGCTCACCTGGGCCAACCCGGTGCTGACCGACCTGGAGCGCCAGATCCTTATCCCGCTCTTCAGCGAGTTCCCGATTGAGATGGGGGTTACCGGGCACGAGGCGGAGGTGCTGGCCCGCTTCCAGGGTGACCCGCAGTACCAGGCCATGTTCGCCGCGGCGTTCCCGGGCGAGGCCGAGCCGTACAGCTGGGCCAACATCGTCAAGGCCCTGGCCTCGTTCAACCGGGCCCTGATCTCGGCCAACTCGCCCTACGACCACTATGTGGCCGGCGACCTCGGGGCACTCTCGGAGGCGGCGCTGCGCGGAATGGACATGTTCCTCTCCGAGGAGTTGGAGTGCCATCACTGCCACGGCGGCTTCAACTTCACCGGCTCGACCCGCCAGCGCAGCACCGTCTTTGTCGAGGCGCCCTTCCACAACACCGGGCTCTACAACCTCGACGGGCAGGGCGCCTACCCGCCCAACAACACTGGTGTGGCCGGGGTGAGCAATCGGCCCCAGGATATGGGCCGCTTCCGCGCGCCCAGCCTGCGCAATGTAGCCCTGACCGCGCCCTACATGCACGACGGCAGCGTGGCGACGCTGGAGGAGGTCGTGCGCCTGTACGAGGCGGGCGGGCGACACATCCTCGATGGGCCGTACGCGGGCGATGGCCGGCGCAGCCCGCTGAAGAGCGGGCTGGTGAGCGGCTTCACCCTGACCGACCAGGAGCGGGCCGACCTGCTCGCCTTCCTGGAGGCCCTGACCGACTCGAGTTTTATCAGCGACCCACGCTTTAGCGACCCCTTCGCCACCGAGGCGCATGTTCGACCGTAACTGTCGGCTCAACACTCATAACCATCCGGCAGGTAGCTGCGAGCACGCCGACCATATGCGCTCGTCCAGGCACCGGTTCAGCACACGCTGCAGAGGAACGTGATGCCTCGCCCAAAACCACAACCGCATCCAATGCTCCAGATCGCCCGCGACCAGGTCTGTCGGCTCGACCCCGATCTGGAGCATGCCCGCTTCGCGGTGCGCCTGCTCGACGGCCCGCCCGGCGCGCCACGCTTCGTCGTGACGGCTACCCGCTGCCCGAGCGACTGTGCCTGCCCCAACCGCGACGCGCTCGCCCACTGCCCCAGGCGCCTGAACACCCGGCTCTTGCTGAGCCGCGAGGGCGCTCTGATCCAGGCAAGCGAGGCGCGTCGCCTCGACCAGCGCTAACCCGATTCCTCCGAGACAGCTATTCAGAAAGGCTCGATCACCTATGCGAACCTCATTCCGCCCATATCTCTTCGTCGCGCTGCTCTGTGCCCTGGTCGCCTGCGGCGGCGGCCAGCAGCCTGCTGCCCCACCCGCCGGCGATACGGCGGCGATCGATGCTGATACCTCCTACTCGGCGCGCGGCAATGCCGAGAACGGCAAGGCACTCTTCGCGCCCTGCAGCGCCTGCCACACCACCACCACGGAGAAGCTGGTCGGCCCCGGGTTGGCCGGGCTGTTCAGCGCAAGCGGCCCGACGCTTCCGGCCGGGGTGGACTATGGCGGGAAGCTGCCCAACGGCAAGGAGCGCACCGAGACCAACATCGCCGCCTGGATCCGCGAGGGCGGGCAGGGGCAGATTGGCCTGATGACACCAAACGACCTCAACGACCAGCAGATGGCCGACCTGATGGCCTACCTGCGCACGCTGGAGCCGTAACGCCACCTTGAACCCGCCTGCCCGGGCGAGCCGTGCGGCGCTCGCCCGGGCCAGCCTGAGAGAAAGCGCTTCAGCCATGCTGTGCCGTCGCTCCTTGGTCATCGTACGTGTCCTGCTTTGCGGCTGCCTGGCCCTCGGCCTCAGTGCATGTGCTCGGCCGGCAGCGCTGCTTGAAGCCAGTGTCCGCTTGCTCGAGCAGCAGGCCAGTGCGCGCCTGCTCCCCGCGCTGCCGTCAGAGCTAATCCTCGAGGCCCTCCGCGCCATCGACCGGGGCGATCCCGGCGCGGTGCGCCCGCTCTTCGCGCCGGAGGCGCCCGCCCCCCACGTTGCCATCACCCGGCTCGTCACGCGCTGGCCCGGCGCCCTCTTCGGCCAGCCCACTGCGTTTGTCGGGATCGGCCCCTACCCCACCGTTGAGCGCTTCGCGCCGTTTCAGATCGGTCAGGTCGTGATGATCCCGATCCGCGGGCGCTGCGCGAAGGGCACGCTCGAGGCCCACATCGTTGTCCAGATGACAGCCGGGGGCTGGCGGCTGTTCGACGTGCATTAGTACACCCTACTCCTCGTTGACGAACGGATACCTGCCTACGAAAGGGAATGTCTATGCGCCGCTATCGTCTGCTCGTCGCTCTGCTGGTTGGCCTGCTCGCCATCGTCGCTACCTCTGGCTTGGCCCTTGCCCACGCCAATCTCGTCTCGGCGGATCCGGCCGATGGGGCGCGGCTTGCGGCCGCACCCGCGACGATCACCCTCGTCTTCAGCGAGGAGCTGAAGCCCGAGGGTAATCTGATCACGGTCACCGCTGCCAGCGGCGACCAGGTTGATGCAGGCGACACCACCCTTGATCTGAATGATCCCAGCCGGACAACCCTCACGGTCTCGCTCCGCGGTGGTCTGGGGGATGGCACCTACACGGTGCGCTGGAAGAATGCCAGCACCGATGGGCACGCCGAGGAGGGCACGCTCAGCTTCACGGTCGGCGCCGCGGCGGCGGCGGCACCCCGGCTGCCGGCGACCGGCGCCGCCACCAACGCCCCCGCTGCCGGGCTGCTGGCCCTTGCCGCCGCCGCCCTGCTGCTCGGGCTGAGCCTGCGTCGCCGGGGCGCCTAAATGCTCGCAAGCCCTGCTTGCAGCACACCAGATGACATTCGTTGGCGCACCTACCGGAGCCGGGTGCCGCCTTTCGCACAAGAGGACGAGAAAGGGTTTTTGCAGGGCGGGCAAGCCTTCCCTGCGACCCTCCCTGACACAGCTTCAGCCTGAAAGTATCGGGCGCCTAGAAGGAGCGCGGGTCGCCGGCTTGCCCTAAGCATCACCCGGCGATCTGCTCCCCAATGCCAAGTCGCTACAGCCAATCGCGCGTGCGCTGGTTCGCCTGCCTGGCCTTCCTCTGTCTGGCAGGGCTGTTCGGCGTGGGCCAGGCCTGGGCCCACCCCCAGATCCTCCGCATCGAGCCGCCGCCGGACGCACAGCTGGCGAGCGCACCCACCACCGCGAGCATCACCTTCAATGAGCCCCTTGAGGCACTGAGCACCCTGGCACTCTACGACAGCCGGGGCCTCTTGGTGGTTGATGGCGGCAGGCGCGACCCCGGTGACCTGACCCGGCTGACCCTCACGCTCCCGCGCCTTTCGCCTGGCCTCTACACGGTTGTCTGGTCGGCGGCGGGCAGCGATGGGCACGTGGTGCGCGGGAACTTCGCCTTCACCGTGCGCGGGTCGCCGTCTGCCCCGGACGCACCCACGCCGGCGGGAGCCCCGTTGCCCTCGCCCACGCCGGCGGTCGCGAGCGCCGCGGCGATCACGTCGGCATCGTCCAGCCTGCCACTTGCCCAGAGCACGGTGCGCTGGGGATTGCTCCTCGGGGCGACCGGGACGGTCGGCGCCTGGGTCTTCTGGCGTTGGGCGCTGCTGCCTGCCTTTGGCGCAGCTCCCGTGCCGGAGATACTGGTCCGCCGCTGGCGGCGCTGGCAATTGGTGCTGCTGGCGCTCGTACTGCTCGGCGCTCCACTGCTGCTCGCACTCTTTGTGCGCGAGTCGGTCGGTCGTCTCGATGGGGGGTCCTTGCGTGCCGGCTTGCAGACCCGCCAGGGGATGCTCCTGCTCACCCGCGTGGGCCTTGCGGCGGCCTTACTCGCGCTGATCGCCGTTGTGCGTGAGGGGGCAGCCATCAGACGCTGGACGCCGGGCGCCCTCGTGCTCGGCACGGCGCTGCTGCTCACCTACGCCCTGGCCGGCCATGCCGGGGCAGCGGCAAACCCACTTGTGCCGGTCACCGTCGCCTGGATGCACCTTGTCGCGACCAGCGTGTGGGTCGGCGGGCTCTGGTGCTTCGTGCTCTGTCTACCGCCGCCGCATCACGTCGCGGGGCCGCCCCGGCTGCTGCTCACCCTGCTCGGTCGCTTCTCGCGTCTGGCACTACTCAGTGTCCCGGTGCTGGTGATGAGCGGGGGCGCCCTCGCCATGCGCCAGCTGCCGGGCCTGGCGGCGCTCTGGCTGAACCCATACGGCCAGGCGCTCAGCGCCAAGCTCCTGCTGTTCGGCGGCATGCTCGTCCTGGGGGTGTTCCACCTGCTGCTGGTGCGGCCGCGGATCGGGCGCGGCGACGCGAGGCCCTGGGTGCGGCGCTTCTTCCGCAGCCTCGCGGCCGAGGCCGGCCTGGCGGTGCTCGTGCTCGGGGCGGTGGGTCTACTCACCAGCATGGCCCCGCCGACCACCGCCGAGTTGCTGGCCCGCACCGCGCCCACGCTGCGGCCCACGGCGATCGTCGTGCCGACGGTGACCCTGGGGCCGACCCGGACGCCGGTGCCGAGCCGGCCCTTCGACCAGACCCTGCCCGCCGGCGATCTCCGGGTGCGCCTGACGGTCAGCCCGGCCAGTCTGGGCGAGAACCACTTCCAGGTGGAGGTGAGGGACACCGCGGATCAGCCGGTCGCGATCCAGCTGGCGCGCCTCACCTTCGCGATGCGGGAGATAGAGATGGGCGAGAACGTGCTGGAGTCCCGGGCTGATGCCCAAGGGAGCGTTACGCTCAGTGGGAGCCCCCTGAGCATGGTCGGGGACTGGCAGATCACCGTGCTGGTGCGGCGGGCCGGCCTCGCCGACGTGACGGCGGTGTTCGACGTACCCGTCGGCGAGTAAGCGCCGCTGTACTGGCTCCCTACAACCTTGCTCATTTCCAAAGCCTGGATCGACGCTGGTCGCCACGGGGCTGGAGCCGGGGTCATAACGCCAGATCGGGCACTGGCAGGGCGAGCGTGTGCTCGCTACGGGGCCGGCTCGCCAGGCTTGCGCGCGATCACCAGGTAGCGCGGGCTGGTCTGCGTGCAACCAAGGGCCTGGTTGACTCGCTCCAGCCAGCCGTTGTGGACGACCTGAAACCCGACATGCTCCAGCAGGTAGGCGATGGTGCCGCGGGTCTGGAGGGAGGAGAGCGGAAGGGCGTCTACCATCTGGTCGTCGCTCCAGCCAGCGCGGGACCAGAGGCCGTCGACGATCAGCACGTGGCCTGTGGGCTGGAGCCGGGTATGCCAGTGGCGGAACGCCGCGAGTGGATCCGGGAGGTGACAGACGACCTGGCGGCTCACGACCGCGGCGAAGGATCCGGTTGGGAACAGGCTTCCATCGCGGACCGTATCGCCGGCGACGAACGAGATCGCGCTCCGCAGCGCTGGCGGCACACGGCGCTGGGCCTCGGCCAGCATCTGCACCGACGGGTCGAGGCCGACGACCTGGCACCCCCAGGAGGCGAAGAGGTGGGCGAAGACGCCGGTGCCAGCGCCCACGTCGAGGACGGGGGCGCCGACCCGGATGGTGAACGCCTCGCGGAGGTCGGTCTCCGAGGCCTGTTGCTCGGCACGATTCGCGAAGCCATGGCCGGGCTAGTCTTCGTACATGGCGACGGCCACGTCGTACTGCTGATTGGTGTACGCTTGCATATCGCGCTGCTCCATCCGCGCCTCCTCCTGAGCAGCGACTGCAGGGCTGATGTAACGATACTGCTGGCAAACCTCCACTGGGCGGCACGCTCACGTCGCGACTGGCGCGAGGCGCGCAAAGGCCGAGGTGCGGGTGCGGGCGTGTGGCACCTCGGCGAGCCAGGCCGCGACGCGCAGGAAGTTCAGCGCGGCGGCGACCAGGATGTGCATCAGGCGCGTTTTCGCAAGCCCAAGGTACCGCGAGCGCCGGAGATCACTGCGGCGCACCCCTTGGGAGATCGTCCCTTCGATGCCGGCTCGGTCGGCATACGTCTCCATAAAAGCATCCGTTTGTTGCCGCTGGCGGGCGGCCTGGCGTGCCTCGTAGTGCGCCCGTTCATGCACCAGCAGCGAGCGCGGCCCCTGTGCCGTCCCCACACACCGTTCGCGTGCCGGGCATGCGGCGCAGGTTGCCCGGTCAAACCGGATTGCCACCGAGGGACGGCCCTCGTGGTCCTGCTCAGACTTCCAGGTGTGGCTGACCTGGCCCTCCGGACAGGTCGCCTGTTTGGCATCCCAATCCAGCACAAAACACGAACCGGCAAACCCCGTGTTTGCGTTGGCCCGCCAGCCTGGCTCCGCTTGGGGTGGACCGACCAGATCAATCTGCGCCTGCTGGCTCGTCAGCAGGTTCTCGGCCCATACATAACCCGCATCAACCAGGTGCTCGGCCGGTGCGAGCCCACGCGCGTCCAACTGCTGTTGAATGCGGCCGGGCATGGTCATATCGGACGTGGTGGCCGGCGTCCTGGTCACATCGGTGATCAGGTGTGGTCCGTCGCCATCGTCACAGGTTTCGGTCAGATGCACCTTGTAGCCGACCCAGCGGGTCGCACGCTTCTTGCTGAAGCGGGCCTCGCCATCGTAGGGCGTACAGATGAGGTTCGGCGCCCGTGACAGATCCGTGGCTTCGCGCCAACGCATCGGTTCATCCGTCGGGACGGCATGGAACTGCTGCACCCAGACCAGGCGCAGCGTCTGCACGGCGGGCAGGTCGCGCAGGGCCGGGTCCGTCGCCGGATCCCAGAGCTGGGTGAGCAGATCGCGTCCGTCGGCGCCCCAGACTTCGGCCAGGGCATAGCGGTCGGCTTTGGCATCGGGCAGGCGGTATTCCTCAATCCGCCGCGCATAGCGGGAGTACCACGCGGCGGGAACCCAGGACTGCAGCCAGGCCGGGGCGTGGGTCGCCAGGGTATTGAGCGTATGACGGAGGGTTTCGCCGATGCACTCCAGCCGGTTGAGGACGTGGATGGCGGCCAGGACGTGGGTCGCATCCGTGCGCTGGCGGCCCTTGCCCTTGACCAGGCCCTGCTCTTTGAACAGCAGGAGCATGTGTTCAAACAGGCGCTGCTCAGCACCGCCCGCAAGCAGGCGAGCGCGAAAGTCGCACAGCACCGAGGCATCAAAGCCGGGGTCGGTCAACTCCAGGGCCAGGGCATACTTTCAGTCGATGCGTGCGCGCACCGCATCGGCGGCCTGGCGGTCAGACAGGTTCTCGGCAAACTGCATCACGCTGATGAACGCGAGTTGGGCCGGAGCGTGCGCTGGTGCGCCATCCTTGGGAAAGAGGTCCGCAAAGTCAGGATTGGTATCGATCGGGCCAAGGACGTCACGCATCCGCATGTACGGGTTCCCCTTGGGGAACGCGGCATGGGCGACCCGCGCGGTCTCATCCGGAATAAGGTAGAACAGGGGGGCGTTCAGCGACATCAGCGACCTCCCAATCCATGTGTAGCGGCCCAACGTCCTGCGGTTGGTACGACCAGGCATACCGCAGATGAGGCAGGTTTGCGCAGACACCCTGAGCGCAGGTGCCCGCTGAGCGAGCGTTTGCCAGCTGTATCGTTGCATCCGCCCTGCCCTCGCGGCTGCCCGCGCGCCATTCGTGCCGGCCATCTGCTACAATCGCCGGAATAGGAGCACGATGTAGCCACGGACAGCGATGACCAGCGACCAGCGGGGTGTGGACGACAGCGCGATGAGTAGCAGCGATGCCCGGTGGCAGCGGCTGCTGCGCCGGCCGCGTCCCCTCTGGCGGCCAGCGGTGGCCGGCATCTACGACCTGTTTCTGCTGGTGCGTGAGGCCCGCTTCGCGCTGGCCGGCTTTGTCATCCTGGCACTCATCAACGCATCCTACCTCCTCTTCGTCTACGACCACGCTGCGGCTGGTGTGCCGCGCTTCACCGTGCTCTCCGCGCTCTACGAGACCATGCGGATGATGTCGCTGGAGACCGACCTGCCCATTCCCGAGGGCGATCTCCTGGGCGACCTGCTCTTCTTCATCACCCCGCTGCTCGGCCTGGCCCTGGTCTTCCAGAGCATCCTCAACTTCGGGCGCTTCATTGTCGATAAGGGCAGCCGCCGCGAAGGCTGGCAGATCTCGCTGGCGCGCACCTACCACAACCACGTGATCGTCTGCGGCCTGGGTAGTGTCACCTCGCGGGTGATCCGCGAGGTGCTCGAGGCCGGCTATGGCGTGGTCGCGATCGAGCGTGACTGGAGCAGCGAGTTCCTCGAGCCGACCCTGGCCCTCGGCGTGCCGGTGATCCACGGTGACGCGCGCAATCCCGAGGTGCTGCGCGATGCGGGGCTCTTCCGCGCCCGTAGCCTGATCGCCGGCATCAGCGACGACCTGGCCAACATCGAGATCGGCCTCTCGGCCCGTCGCCAGCGCGCCACTCTGCCGATCGTGCTGCGCATCTTCAACGACGAGCTTGACCTGAACCTGGAGCGGACCTTCGGTCACAACAGTGTGTTCAGCACCTCGGCCCTGGCCGCGCCAACGCTGGCTGCCGCGGCGCTGGGCCGTTCGATCGCCCACGTGCTGCCGCTGCCACCACGCTTCGCCCACCCCGATGGCGCGCCGCGCTTTATGGGCGTGCTCCAGTTGACGATCGCCCCGGGCAGCAGCCTGGTCGGCGCGCGTGAGGCGCTGGAGGATCGCTTTGGCGTGCGCGCCCTGCTGCATAGCAAACCGGGGCCGCCGCAGCGCAATGGCGCGCACCACCGTGAAGAGCCGCAGCAGTTCGCGCAGGGTGACGTGGTGGCCCTCCTGGGGCCACTCGAACAACTCGAGCAACTCCGCCTGCGCAACCGCAACCATGGCGCGCAAGGTGAGTCCGGGCTACGTAGCTTCAGCCTGGCGCCGCATCCCGGGGCCGAGCGGGCCTACGATACGGTGATCGTCTGCGGGCTTGGCAAGATCGGCTTCCGCGTGGTGCGCTCGCTTGAGCGTATGCGCCCGCGCCCACGCGTCGTGCTGGTCTATCAGAGCGGCGACACCGACCCCGAGCTGATCGAGGAGGTTCGTGGCCTGGTGGCCGAAGCCCACCATGGCGATGCACGACTGACTGCGGTCTTGTGCCAGGCCGGAATGGAACGTGCATGCGCGCTGATTGCCGCCACCGGGGACGACCTGACCAACATGCAGATCGGGCTGGCAGTCCGCCGCCTCGCCCCCGATATCGACCTGGTGCTGCGGGTCTATAATGAGGACCTGGCCGAGCGCCTCGAGACCCTGTTTGGCGCCCACACTACCTTCAGTGTGCCGGCCCTCGCTGCCCCGACGTTGACGGCAGCGGCCGTGGTGCGCGGGGTGGACTACGCGATCGAGGTCGGCGAGCAGATCTACTCGACGACAACGCTCGTGGTCGATCCGGCAGGTGACCTGGACGGGCGCACGGTCGCTGCGGTGCGCGCGCAATCAGGCGTGCTGGTGCTGGCCTTGCGTCGCGCCGGGCGCCAGCTACCTGTGCGGCTGGACACCGTGCTCCATGCCGGTGACGAACTGGCCGTCCTGGTCGACCTGCCTCGCCTTGAGCGGCTGCAGGACCGAGCGCCCCACATGTATGGGCTTGCCGCGGACAGTGTCGTTGGCAGTGGCGAAGGTGCGCCCGCTACGGGCACCAACGGGGCAGAGGCCCTGCTCTTGACGCTGCTCCTCAGCGAGTTGCCAGCACCTTCGGGTCGGCACCCTGACCACTGAGGTGAAAATAGAGAGCGGGACGCAGCACGCTGCGTCCGTACCGGGGCCAGTTTTCATCGCGGCGGTGTGCGCTCTGCGAATGGGTGTCTGATGTGATGGTGTGGTCCGTGACCTCCTGTAAGGCCAATGCTTCGGCCTCACAGGGGGATGTCGTGCGCCAGCCCTACGCCCTGCGCCAGCGGCGCGGCGGCGAGGCCGCGGGTGAGGTGATGCCAGTCTGGCGCTCACGCTCGATCAAGGCGCAGAAGGTACGAACCACCTCCGGATCGAAGAGCGTGCCAGCGTGCATACGCAGGTAGCGCAGCGCCTGCTCGTGGGACCAGGCCCGGCGGTACGGGCGGTCGGAGCGGAGTGCGTCCCAAACATCGACCACGGCGAAGATCCGGGCGGCGAGCGGGATGTGCTCGCCCGCGAGACCGCGCGGATAGCCCGTGCCGTTCCAGCGTTCGTGGTGGCAGTAGGGGATATCGAGTACCGGGCGCAGGAAGTCGATCGGGGCGAGCAGCTTGTAGGCGAACTCGGGATGCTTGCGCATCACCGCCCACTCATCGTCGGCCAGCGGGCCCGGTTTGTGCAGGATCGCGTCCGGGACGCCGATCTTGCCAATATCGTGCAGCATTGCGCCGCGGCGAACGTGCTCGAGTTGCTCGCCGCTGATGCCCATCGCCTGGGCCAGGCGCACTGCCAGGGTCGTCACGCGGGCGCTGTGGCCCTCGGTCTCACGGTCGCGCAGGTCGAGCGCCCGCGACCAGCCCGAGAGGGTCGTATCGTATGATGCCAGCAGGGCCCGATTGGCGCGCTCGAGGGCCCGGCGCTGCCGGGCGAGTTGCTCGGCGGCCTGGCGCTCGCGTTCGGCGGCCTGGCGCTCGCGTTCGGCGGCACGGCCCAGGATGCGGGCGGTGAAGCTGTAGAGTAGCCCGCCCGTCACTGCGACGAACGCCAGGCCCTGGAGTACGTGAGCGCCGGGCTGTGGGGCTGCCGGGACCAGGTAGGCGATCAGCAGCCACAGGGCGGCGAGCACGGCATAGACCAGCATCACGATAGCGGCGGTGCGCCGGGCGGTGGAGAGGGCACCGCCGGAGCCCGCAGGGGTCTGGTGGTCGACCGGCTCCTCGGGCCAGTCACGTTGTTGGATAGTGATCGACACAGGCGACAATCCTCCCGCCGTGGGCACGCAGCGCACTGTTGTCGGCTGTGGTGGCTCGTGATGTCGGCTCGTGTGAATACAGGGACGCCAGGCACTACCCAATGCCCGGATCGGCGATCTGGTCGCGACAACATCGGCGCGGGGCTGTGATCCGAACACGTAACACGGTGCGTTGTTGCCAGTGTAGCACAAGCTCCTGCGGCTGCCTACCACTCCGGGCCGTTGCCGGCGCCAGGTGAACAGATTGCTATCTGGCGCGCGCCGTGGGCCGGGTTGGTTGAAGGAAATGAAAGATGTCTCAGCTTCTTCGCACCATATTTGTAACAGACTTGCGGTATGATAGAGTCGTGGGAGGTCGTGACAAGGCGAACAACGTACACCGCGGTACGCGCTGGCCGACCCTCACCGAGACGCTCTGGATTGGGTACCGGAGCGGACCAGTCGCCACCCCCTCCACATCGCACCTGGCGTCACAGCCGCCCGGCTGAACCGGTATCCACAGAAAGGACGCCTGCTGTGACCGACATCGACATCGACGCTATGAGCATCGAAGAGCTTGAACAGCTGCGCGACGCCGTCAACCAGCGGCTGCTGCAGTTGCGCTACAGCAACCGGCACTCCCTGCCCGAGCTTCTGCGCATGCTCGAAGAGCTCAAGACGGTGCTCAACGACCAGGGCAAGCAGTGGCGCTCGCTTGAGCGCTGGCAGTGGATGGACGGTCAGATCCGGTTCTGGCTGAACCCCACCGACCAGGTGCAGTACCAGCCCGGCTGGTACACGATCGACGAGCTCATCCAGTGGTCCCGCGGCTCCGGCCCGGTGCTGATCCGCGAGGAAGAGGAAGACGAGGACGAGGAGATCTGGACCGACGTCGGCGGGGTGCGCATTCGCTGGCTCCCCGATGGGTCGATGCAGCGCGAGGGCTAGTACTCCGTCTGAGCTCTGTTGGGCCGAAGCATTGGCGCAGCCAATGCTTCGGCCATACGGGGCGGGGCTGCCCGCGCATGGCTGCTCGGCCAGAAGATTGCGCCTCCTCACCTCCCCGACACGAGGCCTATGGTCTCCGAGTACTTTGGCCTCGGCTACGATGGCCCCCCATTCACCCTCTTCTCAGCGGCGCATCTGTGGCCCCTGGTCGCCGTTGCGCTGCTCTGCGTCCTGGTGGCCGTGCTCACCCCGCGCCTCGCCCCCCCGGGCCGCGAGGCGCTGCGCTGGGGCCTGGCGCTCTTCAGTCTCGCCAACTGGCTCGGCTGGGACCTCTGGCAGCGCGCCAATGGCGTCTGGAGCCTCGCCTACTCGCTGCCCTTGCACCTCTGTACCTTCGCCGTGCCGCTCACGTCCCTGATGCTCGTGACCCGCAGCTACCGGCTCTACGAGGTGCTCTACTTCTGGGGCTTCGCGGGCTCCACCCAGGCTATGCTCACCCCGGACCTGACGACCAGCGGTTACAACTTTCCGCATTTCGTCTATTGGATTTTCTGGACCTCCCACGGGATCATTCTCTGGGCGGTGGTCTTTGCCGCCGCGGCCTGGGGCTATCGGCCCACGGTGCGCTCCATCGTGCGCGTCATCGTCTTCACCAATCTGTACCTGCTGGTCGTCGCGCTTGCCAACTGGCTTACCGGCGGCAACTACATGTTTATCGCCCGCAAGCCCGAGTTTCCCTCGTTGATCGACTTCCTCGGTCCGTGGCCCTGGTACATCATCCCCCTGCAGCTGCTCGGCCTGTTCGCCTTCGCAATCGTCTACCTGCCCTATGCGATCGGCGACTGGCGGCGCGCGCAGCGTGCGGCGGTCTCCTCCCACTGACGGAGGGGCCAGTGTTATACTGCCAGTGACGAGTGATGAGCTGCTCAGGTCGACGCGAGGCGTAGTATGAGCGAGTTGATCACGGCTGAGCCGGTCCTGATTGTGGGGGGCTTTGGTAGTAACGCCCAGGCGTACGAGCCGCTGCGTGGCCACCTGGCGGCGGTGAGTGGCCGCCCGGTGGCCGTGGCGCCGATCGGACTACTCGACTGGGCCAGCGTGGTTGCCAGCGATAGCTATGGTGCCCTGTTGCGTATCCTCGATCGGTCAGTCCGCGCGACACTTGCCGCTCACCGCGCGCAGCGGCTGACGATCGTGGCCCACAGCGCCGGTGGCGTGCTGGCCCGCATCTACCTGGGCGATCGCCCGTATGGGCCGCGCCGCCTCGTCTACAATGGCTTCGAGCGCGTCAGCACCCTGGTCACGCTTGGCACACCGCACAGCACCAGCCGGCGCGGGCGCCAGGGGGGCCTCAACCAGATCGCCTTTGCCCAGGAGCAGTACCCCGGCGCCTACTGGCGCTTTATTCGCTATGTCTCGGTGATGGGCAAGGGCATCTTCGGCGATAGCGCAGGCCCGCCGCCGGAACGGGGCGCCTGGCAGAGCTACAACCTGATCAGTGGCGAGGGCGCCCAGTGGGGCGATGGCGTTGTGCCGCTGGCGAATGGCCTGCTCGACGGCTCACGGCGTGTCACGCTGCCCGGTCTGCGCCACGACCCGCGCTCCGACCGGCCCTGGTATGGGACGAGCCTGGCCATTGTGCGGGCCTGGTGGGAGCAGGTGGAACTCGCCGAACAGGCGCCAACTGCCGGCACCCGCTCGTAGCTGACCGGCAATCGTGGCACTATGCCCGCCTTTATACCCGATATACACAACTATCCGCTTAGCACGGTTGCACAAGCGCGCGGTGCCGTGTACTATATGTACAAGCTAATGCCCTAGAGACAGGTCCTGCATGCGCATTCTCTTCTACACCGGCAAGGGCGGCGTCGGGAAGACCAGTGTGGCTGCCGCAACCGCCCTGCGCTGTGCCCAGCGTGGCTATCGCACGATCGTGCTCAGTACCGATGCGGCCCACTCGCTCGGCGACTCCCTGGGGGTCGAGCTGCGCGCTGAGCCCATCCAGGTACACCCGAACCTCTGGGCCCAGGAGATCAACGCCCTCCACGAGCTGGAGTCAAGCTGGGGCCAGGTCTCAAAATACCTGGCGGACTTGCTGGCCTGGCAGGGGGTCGAGACGATCGCCCAGGGTGAGCTCTCGGTCATCCCCGGTACCGAGGAGCTCTTCAGTCTGCTCCAGATCAAACGCCACTACGACGATCAGAAGTATGACGTGATCGTCGTGGACGCGGCACCCACCGGCGAGACGCTGCGCCTGCTCTCCTTGCCCGATATCATGCGCTGGTGGATCGCGCGGCTCTTCCCGATCGCCCGCGCGCTGCTGAAAGTGGTGCGCCCCGTGGCGAAACGGGTCACCGATATGCCCATCGCCGAAGACGATGTGCTCGCCTCGGCCCAGCAGGCCATCGATGCCCTGGTGGACGTGCGCCATATCCTCACCGATCAGCAGGTGACCACCGCGCGCATCGTGATGAACCTGGAGAAGATGGTCATCCGCGAGGCGCAGCGCAGCCTGACCTATCTGAGCCTGTTCGGCTACGCGGTCGATGCCGTCGTGGTCAATCGCATTCTGCCGCCTGATGTGGACCGCCATTTTGCGTCCTGGCGAGCGATGCAGCAAGAGTACGCGCCCCAGGTCGACGAGATGTTCGAGCCGCTGCCCATCCTGCGCGCCCCTCACTTCGACCGCGAGGTGATTGGCCCTGAGCTGCTCAGCCAGCTTGCCGACCGGCTCTTTGCCCACCGTGACCCCGCCGAGTTCCTCTACCGCGGCCCCGTGCAGCGGGTGGAGAAGATGCATGGCGGGTATGATCTGATTGTGCCGCTGCCCTTTGCCTCGGAGGACCAGGTGCACCTCGCCCAGAGCGCGGACGAACTGCTGATCTCCGTCGGCTGGCATCGCCACCGCATCGCGCTACCCCAGTCGCTCGCGCGCTTGCGCGCCCAGGATGCCTACTTCGAGGATAACGTCCTGCGCGTCGTCTTCCGCAAAGACGCGGCCTGAACGCGCTTGCCGCGGGCGGCCTGCTATGTTACAATCCAGGGTAGTGCGCCGCTCCGGCGCTGTTTTACTGCGCACACAGGAAAAGGATTGTGACCAATGGCCACCAAGAAGGGCAATCGCATCATCATCAAGCTCAAGAGCACCGAGAGCGGCCACAGCTATACGACGATGAAGAACCGCCGCAACGACCCGAGCCGGCTTGAACTAAAGAAGTACGACCCGATCGTTCGCCGGCACGTGGTCTATCGCGAGACGAAGTGAGCACACGGTTCGGCTCACGGACGGGGAAACAACCAGACGGCCTGCCGGGCGCGCATAGATAGTCAGCGCCGGCAGGCCGTTCTCGTATGATCGTAGCTCGTTGCGATCAGGGGATCTTGCGGCGGCGGTTGAGGGCCAGTTCACCCTGGAGCCGGTCACGCTCGGCGAGCAGGTCGCGATAGGCCGCCTCGGCGCTGATCTGGGCGGCCCGCGCCGCGTCCCGCTCGGCGGTGAGGGCGAGCACGCGCCGGCGCAGGGCCAGCAGATCCTGCTCGGTGCGCAGGACGCGCCCATTGGCTTCGAGCGCATCGGCCCGACGTTCGACCAGTTCACCCTGCAGCCGCTCGCGGTCACGGCGGGTGATGATCAGTTCGTCGCGGAGCAAACGCAGCCGGGGGGTGAGGAAGGCGCCAGTCACGAGGGCGCCCAGCAGGATCCCGAGGAGCACCGAGATGGCGGCGAACACGGCCTTTTCCCTTTCACTGCGGCGAACACGGACGGACGCGGCTGTGGGGAAAGATGACGCCACCCGCCGTCGCGAGGAGGCGCGCTGTGCAGTGAAGCAGCCCCGGCCCAGGACCATGGTCTCCAGTGGAGGCCAGATGGGGACAGGCACGAGTATACGACAAAAACGCGCACATGGCTAGGGCGTTTTTTTGGTAGAATGACTCGGCATTATGGGTACCGGGTGGCCACCACACGGCGCCTTGCTCGCGTTGCAGACCCGAAATAGCATGCAACTCGCAGCTACGTGCCCTGGCCGAGGTCTACGCGCAGGACGATGCAAACGAGAAGTTTGTGCGTGACTTCGTCGCGGCCTGGAACAAGGTCATGAACCTTGACCGCTTCGACCTTGCCTGAGGCACCATCAAAACAGGTAGCCGTCCTGTGGCTCCAGGCGCGGTGGGAGCTCCCGTTCGCCGAGTAGCGAGCGCAGATCGCGTTCGATCTCCCGGCAGTAGGCCGTTAGCGGCACATCCGTGATGCGGTTCTCAAAGGGGTCTTCGTTCACCGCGCCGGTACGCTCAATCGTCGTAAACAGAAAGGCGATCACCGCACTGAGCGGGATCACCAGCCAGGCGACCCCGTCGGCGGCGAGCGTCTTGATCAGAAAAAACGGCAGCAGCACGATAAAGAGTCGCACGAACACACGTGTGAAATAGTCATACTGGCGCGGGATCGGAATGGCCTTGATGCGCTCGCAGACGGCCTGCTGGGTGCTGAGCGCGGCCAGTTGCCCCTCCAGTTGGAAGCTGTCGAAGCCCTGGAGGATGCCGCTGGCCATCGCGTCATAGATGCGTTGCCCCTGGCGCTTGATCAGGTAGAGTGGCTTGTTCGGCTGCTGCAGCAGATCTGCTGTGTCCTCCACGCCCAGAAAGGGCGCCAGAGCGCCCCATTCGTCCTGGCCGCGCAGTTGCAGGCGCAGCGCGTTGGCCCAGGCGATCTGGCGACGGACAAGCTCCGCCTTGAACGCTTCGGCCTCCGCTTCGCGGTACTGCGGAGTGTGGCGGTGCGAGTCGGTAAAGGTTACCACCAGCCGGGCGAAGATACGGCAGGCAGCCGCGATCGCCGCCCAGGATTGAGCAGCCTCGCCCCAGCGCGCGAACGAGGTGTTGGCACGGAAGGCCAGGAAGATCGCGAGCGCCGTGCCGAGCAGGCCGATCGGGGCGAAGGAGAGCGCCACGAAGCTCCAGCCGAGGACGGATGCGGCGAGGTAGACCAGCGTCGCAACGACGATGGCGAGCGTCACATCCTTCCAGACATAGGTGGCGACCTTGCGTGGGTCGAAGTTGCGTTTGACGATCACGACTTATCCGTGAAGGCGTCGCGACTGTTCATCGTCGCCGCGCCGACCTTGTTGGCCGCGTCGCTCACGACCTTGCCGGCCAGTGTGGCAGCGGGCGCGGCGATTGTCGCCTCCATCGCCTGGCCGGGAATCGCGAAGACCACCACGTCGCCGAAGGCGATGGTGTCGGTGACGGTCGTGACCGACGCCGCGCTCCCCAGTTCCCAAGGCAGCGCCTGGATCTCAGGGCTGTCGACCGTGCGCACCCCAAGGCGGACCGTGTGGCCGGCCCGGAGCCAGGCCTGGGCCAGCGTGCTCCCGACCTTGCCGGCGCCGAGGATAGCTATCTGCATTGGTTTGCCTCCTTGATACTGCTGGCGAATGATCGCGGCGCCCCGCGCGCCGGGCGGCTCATGGTTTCTCAGGAATGGATCCGCTATCCACCCCCTGCCCGGCGGCTCAAGCCGCGGGCGAACGGATGCGAAGCCCGCCTTCGCAGGCTGGAGCGGATTCAAAAGGCAATGACCATTTGCCGCCGGCTAGCATTGGGAAGCCCGCGACGCGGGCTCGCGAGGCCTGAGCAAGCCATTCGCCAGCGGTAGCATCCTTCCCTTACACCCCCAGCGCCTCGATCACCAGCCTGGCCGCGGCGGCGCCGGAGTACTGCTGCTGGCCGGTGATCAGCCGCCCATCGCGCACGGCGAAGGGGGCGAAGCGTGGCCCGACTACAAAATTGGTCCCCTCCAGCTTGCGCGCCTCTTCCTCGATCCAGAAGGGCTGGATCCGCTGGCCGACGAACACATCGGCGTACTGCTCCTCTGAGTCGGCGAAGCCGGTCCAGGTCTTGCCGTGCACCAGCAGCGTGCCGTCCGCCAGGCGGGTTTTGAGCAGGATGCAGGTACCGTGGCACACCACGGCCAGCAGCTTGCCGGCATCGTAGAAGCTGGCGACGAACTGGTGCAGCCGGGTATTGTCGATGTAGGTGTACATCGGCCCCTGGCCTCCCGCGATGAAGAGCGCGTCGTAGTCATCGGGGTTGACCTGGTCCAGGCTGGGCGTGTTCTCCAGCAGCGCAGCGTGGTGCGGCGAGCTGAGAAAGCCGAGGCTGAGGATATCGTGGGCCGAGTACTGGCTAGCGTCACGCGGGTCGCTGAAGCCATCGATCGCGATCTTGCCGCCCTCGGGCGAAGCGATGGTCACCTGGTAGCCCTTCTCGGTGAACTCCCAGTACGGGTGGACGAACTCGGCTGCCCAGGCGCCGATCGGCCAGCCCGTCTGCGGCGAGACAGCGGGGTTCGAGACGATGATCAGCACGCGCTTAGGCTTGTCGGGGTTCAGCACGCTCAGATTCGCGGTCATCTGGTATCGTTCTCCTCTGGTCATACGAAAGATTGACGGGGTTGAGCATAGCCCGTACACTGTCACTGCGTCAAGAACGCACTTTTCAGGAACGTACTTCCCAGGAAGTAAGTAAAGGGGGCGCGGGCAATGGCAAGCGGCAACCACGCACAGCTCCGCAAAGCGCACGTATGCCCGGTCGAGGCCGGGATCGAGCTGCTCAGCGGGCGCTGGAAGGCGCGGATCCTGTGGAAGCTCTACAACCGCACCATGCGCTTCGGCGAGTTGCGGCGCGAGCTGGCGGGGATCACCGAGAAGATGCTGGCCCAGCAACTGCGGGAACTCGAGCGCGACGAGCTGGTGACCCGGACGATGTATCCGGAGATGCCGCCCCGCGTGGAGTACAGCCTGAGCGAGTTCGGGCGCACCCTTGGCCCCGTGCTGCAGACGCTGGCTGGCTGGGGCAGCACCAACCGTGAGCGCATCGCCAGGATCATCGCCCGCGACGCTGACATAGGTGTGGCCGATAGCCGGTAGGCGATAGCCGCGACCGTCGCTACCGAACAAAGAAATAGGCCGTCAGCGCCAGGCTGAGCACGATCACGCCAGAGCGCACCAGGCGCGGGTCGATGCGCCGGGCAATGGCCGCACCGCCATAGCCGCCGACGATCGCTCCCGTGGTCATCAGCAGGGCTACGGGCCACTGGACGACCCCGGCGAAGACGAAGGCCGCCACGGCGACGCCGTTGACCAGGGTGGCCTGGAGCGTCTTGAGCGCATTCATCTCGTGGATGTTCTCCTGGCCGAGGAGCGCGAGGGCCGCCAGGGTCAGGATGCCGAGCCCGGCGCCGAAGAAGCCCCCGTAGATCGCGATCGCCAGGTAGAGGCCGAGGATGCCGGCGCGCTTCAGCCAGCCGCCCCCATCTGCGCCTAACTGGCGCGCCAGGCGGGTGAGCCAGGGGCTGATGGCAAACACCACCGTGGCGAGCAGCAGTAGGTAGGGGATCAGTTGCTCGAAGACGGCCTCACGGGTGCGCAGCAAGAGCAGCGCGCCGAGCAGCCCGCCGACCAGGCTGAATCCGCTGAAGAGTATGATTTCGCCGCGCTGATGGGCCAGTTCACGCCGGTAGGCGCCCACGCTCGCGGCGCTGCCGGGCCAGAGGGCAGTGGTATTGGTGGCGTTGGCGCTGATCGGCGGGACGCCGGCCAGCAACAGCGCCGGGAAGGAGATGAAACTGCCGCCACCGGCGACGGCGTTAATCGCCCCTGCGGTGGTGGCCGCGATAAACAGCAGCGCCAGCTCGAGCATGGTCATCAGGGCCTCCTTATGCATCAGATCATCGGACGTTTTGGCGCCAGGCAGACGCCGGAAGGAAGCGCCGCCGGCGCGCTACACGCCGGGCCTTAACCGCGCGCCGGGCGCCTCACCGTTCCAGCACGGCGCTGTGGCGGTCGAGAATAGCGGCGGCGGCGGCGCTGGCGCGGGCAGGGTCGGCGGCGACGACGGCGGCGACGAGCTCGGCGTGGAGCTGGTGGGTGGCAGCGCCACTCTCGAAGGCCGCCCAGAGGGCGGCAAGCGCGTCGCGCATCGGAGGCGCGAAGGCTCGATACAGGTCGGCAAGCACGCTGTTGTGGGTGGCGTCGGCGAGCGCCGTGTGGAGCGCCAGGTCGGCCGTGAGCGCAGCGTCGCCCTCGCCGCG
>DAOUBZ010000319.1:0-12593 GCA_034432515.1 Chloroflexaceae bacterium
CTGGCATCGCTCCCTCCCACGCTTCGCGTTCCAGCCGAGTTCATCATACCCCTTGCCAACCCTCGTCGCAAATCTGCAAAAGTCCAGTTACCATAATCCACAGTATACCACCTTCGCCCCCAAGTCACAAAGTAGAGGTAGTGCTCGACAAGATCGATATAGAGACTTGCTTTCGTGGCTGGGATACCCTCGAGCTCGTCACGGCGCAACCCCTTCTTCAGATAGTGGAAGGCGTAGAGCGGCGAGGTCTCCAGGTTCCGCGCCACTGCCGGCAGTTCGTGCCAGCGGTAATCGTAGCCGCCAGCGCCGACCTTCGCGTTTCCATCCAGGTGTACGAGGTAGCTAACGGTAAGGCGCTGGAGTGCCGGTACCAACTGGTCGAGGTTCAGACGGGCCGGTCCGGCGAGGCGTCGAACAAAGGTGTGGGCGCCGTCGAAGACCACGGTCTCAGGTAGTTCAGTGGCCTCCTGGACGATCGGCAACAGGCTCTCACTGGCCACGACCTTGACGTCGAGCAGCAGTGGCAACACCAGGGCCAGGAACGCAGGGTTAACCCAGGCCTCGGCATCTTTCGCATCTCGTTCGCCCGGTGGCAAGCCGATGAAGCTGAAGGTAATCGGTTCACTCTCGGGGAAGCGCAGACGGAAGAGCCGATCGTCCTCGTCACGGACAATCTCGCTCGGGTGGAGCATTAGTTCCTGAAGCCGTTGAAACAGTTCGGGCGTAAGTTCGAGGCGTTGCTCCGGTGCATCTGAAGGCGGCAGGAGGAGCCCACGCAGAGCCGTGAAGCTTACGCGCCGCAGCCGATCGTAGACTGCGCGCAGCATGCGCAGGCTCTCAGGCGTGAAAAAGTAGGTCGGGTAGAAGAAGAGGTAGCGCAGCTTGCGCTTTTCAAAGTTGCCGCCGCTCTCACGCCCGCGCTTCATCAGCAACTGGCGTAGCATCATCTCTGCCCCACAGACGGCGCAGATGTGGCGGATGGCCTTACTGCCGTGGAGTGGCTGCTTGTTGGTGTAGACCATCGGTGCGAACAGGATCGCCGCCTCTTGCTGCATACTCACGCTGTAGGGCGAGGAGCAGAGCGCACAGACGGTGGTCGCCCCGCGCCCGCTCTTGCGCGCTCCGCTGTAGCGGGCAAGCTCGGTTTGTAGCCGGTCGCTCAGTTGCTCCGGCTCGGAGGCGCCGAAGCGCAGATGTTCGACCACATAGCGGCGCAGTTCACTCCAGCCGGCCGCCGCGGTGGGCGCCGTATCCGGCAGGTGCTCGGCGATCGCGGCGGCAAGGACGTGCAGCCGCTCGACCCACTGCTGTTCATCGAGGCCCGGGGTATTGCGACGGTAGACACCGGCCGCGTAGTACCAGCCATAGGGGACACCGCCAGCGGTCTTGTTGCTGTTGATGTGGCGCACCAACTCGCGCAACGCAGGCACGCCCATAGACTCCAGCAGCAGGCCCTCGGCGTCAAGGTCGGGGGCGGCCTCGGCGGCGATCCTTACCAGCAGGGCGCATGTCTCGGCGATACGATCCACCTCGAGCCCGTCGGGGAGCTCCAGGTCGGTATCAGCCGGGGCCATAGCCTTCGCGCGAATGTTCGCGTAACGCTTGCCGGCAGCCGCATCTTTTCCGGCAATGCGTCGCTCAGCGAACTGGGCAACCAGGAGCGCTAATGCACGCGGCGAGAAGAAGAGCTCGTAGTAATCAGCGTACTTGATGCCCTTGCCATCGCGGCCAAAGCCGGTCAGGTTCATACGGAGCTGGCGCTGGCACAGCTCACGAATGCGGGCGAGCGCCATATCGGCCACGGCCTCGGTCGTCGGGGCGATGGGAGCGCCCTGCCGCTCCAGGTAGACCACGCCGGTGGGCGCATAGAGCAATGGCTCCCGCTGATCGGGAACCGCGTAGGCAGCAATGGCAGCGTTGTTGATGATGCTGGTCAGCACACCGCGCACATCAGCCAGGTGGTGATAGGCCAGCCTTGCCCCCACCGTACCGTCGTCGAACGACTCGAACATACGCCGGATTGACGGGTGGTTCGCTGCGTCGATCGGGGTGCGCCCAAGATAAGCCAGGTAATCCGCCAGGGTCGCCAGATCGGTCGCCAGGCGCAGGCCTCGACCACGAGCGCGCAGGCCAGGCAATGCGGCCAGGTTGTGCATCGTTCCCCACTGGAGTTGTGTGTTCGTCGCAATGTAGAGCAGATTGTGCAAATTGGCGTCAACCCCACCGATCGGAGCGAGGAATGCGTCGAGCCCGAGCCGCTCGCACCACCCGCCAACGATCCGCTCGACGTCGGTCAGGTGAATGGCGACATTGACCGTGTGGTGCTCCAGACCCACAGCGCGTAGCTCTGTGTCTACCTGTGGCAGCTTGAGCCAGTCGTGGAGGGTATAGCCGGCGCAGAAGAGGCGGTACGTCTGCTCGTCGAAGTCGTCGACGAACCGGCGGCAGCCCCAGTGTCGCAACGTGCGTGCAACCCGCACGGTCGGCAGCAGCCCATTGACAATATGCGCACGCATGCTCTGATCGTCACCATAGCGGGCCACTTCCTCGGCGGGGGCACCTGCCTCCCGCTTCTTCACTGCAAAGTCGCCGCCTTTGGCCGCGACATGGCCCAGGAGGGCCGAGAGCCGGGGTGCGACATGCAATGCGTAGTCTGCCAGCACCTGGTCCTCAGGGTCAATTGCTGCAACCGCCTCACGCAGCAGCACACCAAAGAGCGGTGCGAAGGCAAGCTGCGGGCGCTCGGCACTGATCTCACGGCGCTCGTACGCCGCGATCTCGTCGACAAGTGAGTCGATATCCTCTAGCGATTCTGGTGGCAGCGCAGGTTGATCAGACTCAGAGACAGTCATAGCCTACCTCAATAGATAATGGTTGTATCGGGTGGACTGCCAAGCGGTCTGGCGGCAAGGCTGCTGTCGAGCAGCAGGGCATCCCGGCCAAAGGCGATGGTTCCCTCCTGTTCTCCCCCTTCGCCACTATCAGCGCGATATGGCAGCAATTGCAGCCCAGGCGAAAGATAGAGCATACGTCTTACCTGGCGTGGCTTGTGGGCCGGGATGATCAATCCGACACAGGGCTCAGCAAGCAGTGTTCGGTTCAGACTCTCAATGAACTCATGGCCAGCACAGTCAACCCGTATTCCAGGCAGTACTTGCGCCGACTGCTGGCGCTCTGTCCCCCAACGTGCAACCGCCGGGAGCAGGATGATGCGAACCTGTTCCTGTTGCTGGCGGAGTCCTCGCCAGCGGAAGAAGAAACGGTAGAACCTACGCCGGTAGGGTAGATCGCTTCTGCCCAGCCGTTGGATGCTCGCACAGAATGCCTCACGGCTGAGCAACTCGAGATGGGCGTTTGCGAGTAACCAGAACAGGTCATAGGAGACGACATCACCCTCATCTTCCTTGAGCAATCCGCACGCAAAGGGACTACTCCCGCGAAAGGACTGGGCCTCCTGGATCAACAGGCTTTCGCCCTGACTCTGGTACTCCCGCCAGTCACGGAGCGCATCGCTCAGGCGACCCTGGACGAGTGCCCCATACCGCGGCAGAAGGTGATCGCGCACACTGGCGAATGTCAGACGGAGTTCTTTCTCCGAAAGCGTCTGAATCACCCTGGCAGGGACAAAGCGCCCCCAGCGCCGTGCGTACTGATCGAAACGGGCCGGCTGTGGAAACACGGCGCGGATCAGCTGTCCCAGTTGCTCACGCGTATAGCTCTCGCCGTCCCGCAATGGCGCCGCGAGTACAGCCTCCGGTCTGGTCAAGCGTTCATAGATAAACGGCGGCACCAGGGCGTGGGCGGCGAAGGCCTCAAACTGATGTTCCTGGCCGCCACGGTCGCGGAAGCTAGTGTGGCGACCAAGCCGACCGAGACGCTGGAGGAACGTGCCGGCGCTGCCTGCCTCAAAGACCAGCAGGTTAATCCGGAAATCCACGCCAACATCCACTGTCGAGGTGCCAACCAGAAGATCGGCATGAAAGGAGTCTGCCCTCACCCGACGGCCGGTGATACCAGTGTTCGGCTCCACAGAAAGCCCCTGCCGCGCGAAGACTGGCCGGAGTCGCTCGACCAGACGGAGCGCTGTCGCGACAGAGTTGACTATGAGCGCAGCCCTTGCACCGGGCCGATGATCGTGAAACCAATCAAGCAGCGTCTGCTCGCCACCAGCGTCGAGCCACTCTTCAGCGCTCAGGGGAGCAAAGGCAATGGTGCTACCCTGAAGGATTGGACGCCAGCCTACGCCCGGGTCATCGCCATGGTGATACCAGCACGCCTGATGAGGATCGATTAACCGTAACCGGTCACTGAATCCAGCCCGATTGAGCAGGCTTATGACCTCGGGACCGGGCGTAGCTGAGAGGAACAGTGTCTTGAGCGCTGGCTGCTGCGCGATCAGGAAGAGCAGCCCCGTGAGCACCGCCACTACCTGGGGCGTCTCGAAGATGTGGAACTCGTCAAAGGTAAGCTGGTCAAACAGTAGGGGAAGCTGGCCGACAACATGGGTGAGTGTGCGCCCACGCTGCTGGTAGCGAAACTGCAAGATGGCGTGCAGGATGTCAGGGTTGGAGAGAACGAGACGCCGAGTATTCAGCTCGCGCAGCAATGTCTCGGCGCGGCTCAACTCATCGACGGCGGCGGTGAGTTCATCAAGGCGAGCGCCGAACAGGGCTCCGGCCCAATCGGCTGGTCGTCCCCAGAGCGGCAACATTCGCCCGGCACTGCCAAGCTGATCGGTGATCAGTTCATTTGTGGGGAAGAGTGCGAGCGTGCCGTTATGATGGGAGGCGGTAAACAGTGGCAAGAGGCCGGCTACACTCTTCCCATCCCCGGTCATCGCCGTGTTGATCACCACGTCTACATCCGGGTCGCGCAGCGCGTGGTAGGTCGCCAACTGGTGCTCAGAGAGCTGCCAGCCATCAGGCAGCTTCGCGAGGATCTCGGGCGGGACCGTCGCCGGGTCGGCAAGTTTTGAGTAGACAGGGAGTGTGGTAATCTGCATCGGCGCTCCTCCACCGCTAGCATAGCCTGCCAGCCTGGCGCAAATGCGCCCGCTTCAGCCCTCTCTTCAAAAACGATTGCTGATCAGTTTCCAGGGCACAGCTCAAGCTTAGCATGTCACGCAGGACTCAATGGGTCCAACATAGATATTAAATTTAGGTGGCAATTACCCACAATGAAACTCCGCTCCATTATAAAAAGATCAATGCGACCCGTTATTACCAGGGTACCAGGGTGGCGTTGCCAGTTCCGTACAGGGCTTCACGTAAGCCTGGGAACTAACTTGCCCTCACACAGATTCATGATCCAGCGGACGACGCACCTACGGCCGTAGGTTGCCACCATCCACGGCCGGCGAATCCTCACCATACAGCGCCGCCAGCGCCCGCACCTCCGCGGCCATCCTGGATCGCAGCCAGTCGGGCGCGAGCAGTTCAGCATTGGCCCGGTAGCGCAGCAGGGTTTGCACGATGAAGAAGCCACTGCGGCCCTGGGCCTCGACGATCACGTCGCCATTCTCCAGGTGCTCGACGATGCGCTGAGACTCGAAGCGCTGGCTCAGTTCACCCTGGGCCAGCGCTGCGGCCAGGCGGTAGCGAAAGGTAATGAGCGGACGCTCCCGCTCCAATCCCGGCGGTATGCGCTGGTCAAGCCCGCGAAGGTCGCGGATACGGTCAATGCGGAAGTCGAGGATCTGCCGGCTAAGCGAGCTGTAGCCCACCAGGTAGAAGTGGCGGTCATAGAACTCGATCTCATAGGGCTCGACGTGCGTATGCACACGTTCGCGCCTACTGGTTGGCAGGTAGCGGAAACGCACTGGCTGGCGCACGGTGATGGCGTGCTCGAGCCGCTCGATCAGCTCGGCGTAGGGCCCGTAGTCGAGCGCCGGCCGCACCGGCGAGCGCCGCGCCGCTCGCCGTTCGTAGTCGCGTCGCTCACGCGGAGTAAGGCCCGCGGTGAGCCGCGCCAGCAGCGCGCTGACCCGGGCTGCCTGAGGGTGCCGCGCATCGAAGGTGTCGCGGACGAGCGCCAGCACGCGCAACTCCTCGGCGCTGAATACCGGCAGGCCCCCGCGTAGCGCGTATGTGCGCGGACCGTCCTGGCGCTCAACGATGATGCCCAGCGCCGCCAGGTGGCCCAGGTCGCGATCGAGCATGCGCCGCGCACTGGCGCCGGGCGGGTAGGCGGCACCCAGGCGCGCGACCAGGTCCCCCAAGTCCAGCGGGCCGTCACGCAGCGCCTCAAGCAAGGCATGGAGCCGGACAATCAGGCGGGTTGCTGAACGGTGCGGCGCTGTACCCATCGGCTGCCTTTCCTCATCTTGTGCTGACACCTCTACCAGGCTCGGCGCACGTCCGCTCAGGCCAGGCTCCCTGACAACGCTGCCACCGGCCTCGCTATTGTAGCGATCCCACCCTACCCCGAAACCCGGCCTGCTATACTGGCTCACAGCTGCCAGGGTCGACCGCAGCAGCGTCTTTGTATGCAAGCCACCTGACTGTTTCCTCTGCCACGCGGCGCTACGGCGCGGTCGTCGCGGTATGAGTGATCCGGGCGCTCGAAGTGATCCAGGGCGCACTGGCAGTCTTCGGACACGTCGACCGGCCGGGAGCTCTTCGGCTCCGGGCTTGCCGATGAACGTATCCGCGCAGATCGTCAGCGTGCGCGACTGGCTGGCTCACCACGAGCACTGCACCGGCAAGATCGGCGTGATCGGCTTCTGCATGGGTGGCTCGTTCGCCCTGATGCTCGCCCCCGGCCACGGCTTCGCCGCCTCCAGCGTCAACTATGGCGCGCTGAACAAAACGATCGAGGCGCTGCTCAAGGACGCCTGCCCGATTGTTGCGAGCTACGGTGCGCGCGACGGGTCGCTCCGTGGGACGGCTGCCCGGTTGGAGTATCTGCTACGCACGGCCGGCGTGGAGCACGATGTCAAAGAGTACCCTGAGGCCGGCCACGGCTTTCTCAACAACCACGGCCCCGGTGAAGTGCCCCTGATCCTGCGCATTGCAGGCAGCTTTGTGCGAACCGCCTACCACGAGCCATCAGCCCAGGATGCGCGCCGGCGCATCGTGGCCTTCTTTGCCCAGCACCTAGGGCGAAGCCTATAGCGCTGACCTGATCGTGCGCCTTCCCGGCGGTATCGACGACCGCGAACTGGCTCAGGGCCGTCCGGTGGCGCTCGACGTGACGGCCCTGAACACGGTGTGGCCCGATCTTGATGCCTACGGCGCGATGTTGACCGAGCAGCTCTTCGCCGATCCGATTCTTGATCGGGCATGGACCACGGCGCGTTCACTGGCCGAGGCCGACCAGCGGCCGCTACGTGTGCACCTGGACCTCGATCCGCAGCAACCGGAACTGCAGCGCATCATCTGGGAGAGCCTGCACATCCCGCACACCCGGCGCCCCTTGGCGACAAGCGAGCGCATCCTGCTGGCGCGCTACCTCGGCACACCGGA
Source organism: Chloroflexaceae bacterium (assembly GCA_034432515.1). Classification (GTDB taxonomy): domain Bacteria; phylum Chloroflexota; class Chloroflexia; order Chloroflexales; family Chloroflexaceae; genus JACAEO01. The sequence goes on from DAOUBZ010000319.1 coordinate 7,464, forward strand.
TCTCCGGCCACTGCCCGCTGCCTCTGGCCCGCAGGCGCTCATCGTCGTCGCCAACCCCGGCGATCTGGCAAACGACAACCTCCCGCCCATCGATGTTGACGGCGAAGTAGCGCGGGCCCGCGCCGCCCTCGTCTCGGTTCCTGCCACGGTGCTTGCCCACGGCCAAGGTGCGGGTCCGACGCTCACCAACATCTGCGCTGCGCTGCGGGCCGGGCCAGGCTTACTCTACCTGGTGGCCCACGGCGCCCTCTATGACGATGCGTATCTCTGGCTCGAAGACGAGCAGGGCAAAACGGCGCGCGTCTCCGGCGCCGAACTCATCGCTGCATTACAGCAACTCGCCGAACGTCCGCTGCTGATCGTGCTCAACGCCTGCCGGAGCGGCGGCGACGGCATCAATGTGCTCACGGCCCTCGCGCCGCGCCTGGTTCAGGCGGGCATTCCAGCCGTCATCGGCGCCCAGGGCGATGTGCCGATGAGCCTCGTCGCTGCCGTGATGCCCACCTTCCTGCGCGAATTGCGGCGGGACGGGCAGGCCGACCGCGCCCTTGCCGCCGCCCGTGGCACCCGTCGCAATGCACCGGACTGGTGGCGGTTGGCCCTCTGGACGCACCGCCGCGACGGGCAGATCTGGAATCCCGTCACCCCGCTGCCGACACATCTGCTCCGTGTTCAGCACGGCGACGAGGCCGCCATCACCTGCTCGCGCGTTGCGGCCTCGTTCCTCTGGGTGGAGACCTTCACAAGCCCACCGCGCCGCCGCGCCGCGTCGCTTCTCGATCTGCAAAACGCCGAGGCCATCGCCGCCGCCTTCGACGCCCTACCGGTTCCCGCAGGCGTCGAACTTGACGACGGGACGGTTCTCCGGCGCCCGTGGCCGAAACTCCACGGACAGCATTTCTGGTACGCCTACCTGGAACGTCAAGCCCTCGGGTCGATCCGTGGCCACGATGCCTACAGACAACTCATCCCCATCCACGTAACACTCCCCTGGACGATTGGCGTGGCTGGCTTTGAGAGTGTTCTCACACCCTTGCACGAGGCGCGTATCCCAACCGGTACCCGCGATGCCCAGGCCGGCGACCTGCTCTACGGCCATCCGCGCAGCCGGGCCGTCTGGATCCCGCGTCGCTTTAGCACTACCCAGCCCGCCGCCGCCCTCGGCTGTTACCACCGCAACCTCGTCTTCAGCGCCCTCCAGGTCGAGAGTCTCGGCGCACTCGTCATCAATGCCGCGCGACAACTCGACGAAACCGGGCAACTCGGCGGCGTCCAGCGCAGCCTGGCCCAGCGGGCCTATGGCATTCTCAGTCGTATGCATAGCGGCAACAGCTATAGCACGTACCGCTCCATGAGCAGTTGTCGCCACCTTGCCGACAACGACATTCTGCCCGCCCTCAATAGAGTGCGTGCCGCCTTTGATAAGGCGCCACTTCTGGAAGATCGTGGTTAAGCGGCCCTCCAATGCTATCGGCTATCGTCAAAACGCCTCGTCGGGCGTGCGCCTCGCTCAACTCGCGGGTGACCAGCTGGGTCACGCGTGGGCCGAGGCCGGCGAGGCGCACGGCGGGGCTGAGTTGGGGCTGGGTGCGGGGTGTCTTGGCCCGTTGCACGAGCCCGCGCCCGCCTGCCGCGGTTGCATCAGCGGCGGCGCTGTGCTAGAATGGCCAGCAGCGCCGGCGACGTAGCAAAGTGGTAATGCAGCGGTCTGCAAAACCGCCATTCGCGGGTTCGATTCCCGCCGTCGCCTCCAATCCCGGCGCCCCGCTTCCCGGCGGGGCGTTTTGCGTTCGGGGCGTTTTGCGTTCGGGGCAAGCTTGTCAAGCGGCGACCGGGTGGCTATAATGCCCGGGTTCACCCCGTGTTGCGCATCATGGAGTACGAACGACTGTTATGCGGATCCTGATCACCGGCGGGGCCGGCTTTATCGGCTGTAATCTGGCCCATCGCTTGCTTACGCGCGGCCATCGGGTGACAGTCTTCGATAACCTGTCGCGCCCCCGCACCCCATATAACCTGGACTGGCTGGAGCTCTTCGCCGATGATGCGCCCGGTGCCCTGGCCTTCATCCGTGGCGATGTGCGCGATGCCCGGGCCGTGGCCGCCGCCGCCGATGGCGTTGAGGCGATCGTCCACCTGGCCAGCCAGGTCGCCGTCACCAGTTCGGTGCAGGATCCACGCACCGATTTCGAGATCAATGCGCTCGGCACCTTCAATGTGCTCGAAGCCGCCCGCCGGAACCCGGCCCGCCCCGCGGTGCTCTACGCCTCGACCAATAAGGTCTATGGCGGTATGGAGGAGCTCGCGATCGTCGAGGAGGCGACCCGCTATCGCTACCGCGACCTGCCCCACGGTGTGGCCGAGACCCAGCCGCTTGACTTCCATAGCCCCTATGGGTGCTCCAAAGGCGCCGGCGATCAGTATGTGCGTGACTATCACCGGATCTACGGCCTGCCCACCGTGGTCTTTCGCCAGTCGGCGATCTATGGCCCACGCCAGTTTGGTGTGGAGGACCAGGGCTGGGCCGCCCACTTTGTCATCGCCGCCCAGACCGGCCGCCCGATCACGATCTATGGCGATGGCAAACAGGTGCGCGATATGCTCTATATCGACGACCTGATCGATCTCTATGAACTGGCCCTGGATCGTATGGATGTGGTCGCCGGCCAGATCTATAACGTCGGCGGCGGGCCCGCCAATAGCCTGGCGATCTGGAGCGAGTTCCAGCCCCTGCTCAGTCGCCTCGCCGGCCAGCCGATCGCGCCCGCCCACTTTGGCCCCTGGCGCCCGGGTGACCAGCGGGTCTGTGTGCTTGATATCCGCAAGGCTGAGCGTGAGCTCGGCTGGCGCCCACGGGTCGGCCTCGATCAGGGGATGGCTCGCCTCTGGCAGTGGGTGGCCGACCATCGCGACCTGTTCCAGTAGGCCACGGCGCTCCAGCGTGGGGACCGGACCGGGCCAGGCTCTGGCATATGCGCATCCTCTGTGCGTTAACCTACTACCGCCCCTACACCAGCGGTCTCACCATCTATGTGCAGCGGCTGGCGACCGCCCTGGCTCGCCGCGGCCATAGTGTGACCGTGCTCACCTCGCAGTACGACCCGAGCCTGCCACTCACCGAGTTGCTGGACGGGGTGCGGGTCGTGCGCGCCCCGGTGCTGGCCCGCGTGAGCAAAGGGGTGATCATGCCCACCATCGGCTGGCTGGCCACCTCGCTGGCGCTGCAGCACGATGCGATGAGCCTGCACCTGCCGCAGTTCGACGCGCCTGGCCTGGCGCTGCGCGGGCGCCTGCTGCGCCAGCCGGTGGTGCTCACCTACCATAGCGACCTGCAGCTGCCCTTCAGTATGCTCAATACCGTCGCCAATCGTGTAATTGATGCGGCGAACCTGGTCGCCGGGACGCTCGCCACGCGCATCGTTGCCTATACCCAGGATTTCGCCGACCACTCGCCCTACCTGCGCCGTTTCCGCGAGAAGATCGTGGTCATTCCGCCGCCGGTGGAGGTGGCGGAGGTGTCGCCGGAGGCGATCGCCGCCTTTCGCGAGCGCTGGAACCTGCGCGGCCCCGTGATCGGCATGGCTGCCCGCCTCGCTGCCGAGAAGGGCGTCGAGGTGCTGCTCAGGGCCCTGCCGAAGGTGCTTGCCGTCCACCCCGAGGCGCGGGTGCTCTTCGCCGGCCCCCACGAGAATGTGCTCGGCGAAGAGGCCTACGCCCAGCGCCTTGCGCCCGAGTTCGCCCGCTTCGCTCGTCACTGGACCTTCCTGGGCACTCTTGACCCGCGCGAGATGGCCGCCTTCTTCCCCAATCTCGATGTGCTCGTTGTGCCCTCGCTCAACTCCACCGAGACCTTCGGCCTGGTGCAGGTGGAGGCCATGCTCTGCGGCACGCCTGCGATCGCCAGCGCCCTGCCCGGCGTGCGCCAGCCCGTTCACCAGACGGGTATGGGCGAGGTGGTGCCGATCGGCGATAGTGATGCGCTGGCCGCGGCCATCCTGCGAGTGATCGAGCTCAAGCAGCGTTATCTGCGCCCGCGGGACGCAATCGCGGCCCGCTTCTCCACCGAGAAGACCGCCGCCGAGTATGAGCGGCTATTTGAGGAGCTCCGGCGACCTGCACGCGCCCGGCCGCCTGCCCATCCCTGATGAACGACTACCTGCGCCCGCACCTGCTCGCCCTGCCCATCCACCGCGCCATGATCCGCGCGATCGAGGCCCGGCTCTTCGCCGAACTGGCCCCCGACCTCGCGGAGCCGATCATCGACATCGGCAGCGGCGACGGCAGCTTTGTCGCGATCGCCCTGCCGGGTAAGACCGTCTTCGGCATCGACCCGCTGCTGCCCGATACCCGTGAGGCCCGGCGCCGCGGCGTCTACGCCGGGCTCAGCGTCGCCAGTGGTGCGGCCCTGCCCTTCCCTGACGCCAGCTTCGCCAGCGCGATCTCGAACTGCGTGCTCGAACACGTTATCCCGCTCGATGCCACCCTCGCCGAAACGGCCCGGGTGCTGCGGCCGGGCGGCCGCTTCGTGGCCTCGGTGGTCGGCAATCGCTTTCCGCAGGAGTTGCTCGGCACCTGGCTGCTCGACCGCCTCGGTCTCGACGGGATGCGCTACGGGCGCTGGTTCAACCGAATCTCCTACCATTTTAATACGCTCAGCGCCGCCGAATGGACGGCCCGTTTCACCGCCGCCGGCTTCGAGGTACTGACCTGGCGCCCCTACCTCAGCAGCGCCGCGCTGAAGCTGTTCGACGCCAGTCACTACTACGGGGCGCCCAGCCTGCTCACCCGGCGGCTCACCGGGCGCTGGCTGCTCGCACCGCCACTCACGCCCAACCTGCTCTGGGAGCCGCTGCTGCGCCGCATTTACGAGGCGCCCCCCGGTGAGGACGGGCCGTACTACTTCTTTGTGCTGCACAAGCGCCTTTAGGCACAATACCTTGCAAATAAGACAAGGCTCACGGCACGGCCCCCTCCCAACCGCCTCTCAGGTGGAGGGTTTTTGGCGGATGGCGTCCTGATGCGCTGCGTGCCCTCACCCCCCTGCCCCCCTTCGGCTACGCTCAGAGCAGGCCTCTCTCAGGCCGGGAGAGGGGGGTATGTTGTCGGCGTTGCGATGCGCCAGCGGAGCTG
>DAOUBZ010000320.1:0-14919 GCA_034432515.1 Chloroflexaceae bacterium
GGCGGCGGCGTCGCGCCCGCAAGCGGTACGCTCGGCCCCTCGGGCAGCGGTGGGCGCGGCCCACCGCTGGTCAGGTGCTCGAGCCAGGCGCGCAGCGCGGCTTCGGGCGCAGCGCCACTGGCCTGGGCGAGCGGCTGTCCCTGGCGCACGAAGACCAGCCCCGGCAGGTGGGTGACGCCGAAGCGCTGCACCAGCTCGGGGTGATCCTGCACATCGACCTGGGCGATCAGGGCGCGCCCGGCATAGGCGGCAGCCAGCGCGTTCAGCGCAGGGGCGAGCTGGGCGCACGGCGGGCAATCGCGCCGCCCGAAGACCAGTAGCACGGGCACACCGGCATTGAGCACCCGCTCGATGCTCTGGGCGCCGGTGTGAATGGGTGTGGAAATCGACATTAGCTCCCTCGTTACGATCGCATCCAAACGCCAACAGTACCACAGATTTGATGCCGCGCCGAGACACCGCGTTACGCCCGCAGGGCACGACGGCTCTTACCAAACCCTTACGAAACACTCGTCCGCGCCTTACATTCAACCGGTACGATGTGCCACAGAAGAAATCCGTGCCGTATCACACAACCTACCTAATCGTTATCAGGAGCTGAGACAATGACAATCACCGAAGGCCAGACCGCTGTAGCCGCATTCACACCGGCCGAGCTGTATGCCCGCATCCTGCGCGACGAGCCGCTCTTCATTCTCGACGTGCGCAACGAGGAGGAGTTTCAGCGGAGCCCGATCGAAGGGCGCGCGAACCTGACCACGGTCAACATTCCCTACTTTGCGTTCATCGAGGACGAGGAGGGCGCTGCTGCGCAGGTGCCCCAGGGTCGCGAGATCTTCGTGGTCTGCGCGAAGGAGGGCTCCTCGCAGTACGTGGCCAGTCTGCTCGCCGAGCGCGGCTACCAGGCCCGCTACCTGGAGGGCGGCTACATCAGCTGGGGCAACTTCTACGACATCCGCGACGTGGTCGCGGCTGACTGGGGGCGGATCGTGCAGATCGCGCGCCCGGCCCGCGGCGACCTGAGCTTCGCCGTGATCAGCGGGGGCAAGGCCGCGCTGATCGACCCGATGCGCCACATCGAGGTCTACCGCGAGCTGGTGGAGCACGCCGGCGCAACCATCACGCACCTCTTCGACACTCACGTGCACGCCGACCACATCAGTGGCGGCCCGGCGCTGGCCGAGGCGACCGGTGCAACCTACTACGTCCACGCCTACGATGCCATCCACCCGATCGATATGCTGCCGGCGGTCATCGACTACACCCACATCCAGGAGGGTGACCGCTTTCAGATCGGCGCGGTGACGATCACCGCCCGCTGGTTCCCGGGCCACACGCTGGGCCAGGTGAACTACCGTCTCGATGCGCCGGACGGGCGCAGCGCGCTCTTTACCGGTGACGGGATCTTCCTGCGCTCCTTCGGCCGCCCCGATCTGGGCGGCAAAGGCGAGGCCTGGACGCCGATCCTCTACCGCAGCCTGACCGAGCGGCTGCCGCAGATGGCCGACGACACGACATTGATCCTGCCGGCCCACTTCAGCAGCCTCGACGAGGGCAGCGCCGACGGCGTGTTCGCCGCACCGTACGCCGAGGTGCGGGCCACCAATGATGCGCTGCGCCCGCGCGACGAAGCCGAGTTTACCAGCTACGTCCTCAGCCACCTGCCGGTCTTCCCACCGGAGTACGTCGAGATCAAGCGCGTCAACATCGGCCTGGTCACGCCCTGTGAGGGCAAGGCCGGCGAACTGGAACTGGGCAAGAACATCTGCGCCCTGGCAAAGTAGGGGTGGCGCAACGCTGAATACGTGCAGGGGCGCGGCATACCGCGCCCCACCTGATGAAAGGATACACCCATGGACTTCAATCAGACGCTGGATGTGAAGGGCGCCAAGTGCCCGATGCCGTTGGTGAAGAGCCGCAAGGCGGTCAACGAATTGCCGGTGGGCCAGGTACTGAAGGTGATCGCCACCGACCGCGGTTCGCTGGCCGACTTCCAGGGCTGGGCCAAGACCGCGAAGAACGTCGAACTGCTGGCCCAGGAGACGGTCAACGAGGGCGGCCAGGATCTCTACGTCCACTATGTGAAGCGCACGGCGTAGGAAGAGGCGAGGAGGCGGTGACGCGAGGTGGCAGGGGCGCAACGCGGCCCGGCAGGGCCGAAGCGTGCTGCGGCCTGCCGCCATCGCGAGCCGACGAGCCGCCGAAGATACGTGCAAACGCGCACACCATACGGAATCTCACCATCAGGGGGCGCAGCGTGCTACGCCCCAGACAGGAACCACAAACCATGACACTTGAGACGATCGAGCAGAAGGATACACAGAGCCTGATCGAGCGCCTGGCAGCCCTGGAGGCGCGGGTCGCCGAACTGGAGGCCCACCCCGCCCAGGGCATCGAGGACCGGGTCGCGATGGTCGTTTTTTCGGGCGATCTGGACAAGTCGATCGCCGCCTTCATCATCGCCACCGGCGCGGCGTCGATGGGCCTGGAGGTGAGCATGTTCTTCACCTTCTGGGGCCTGAGCGCGGTGAAGAAGCAGAAGGTCTTTAGCGGCAAGAGCCTGCTGGAGCAGGGCTTCACCGCGATGCTGCCGGGCAAGCTGGGCGAGATGGGCATTTCGCAGATGAACTTCTTCGGCGCGGGCGCGCAGATCATCCGCGGGCTGATGCAGAAGCACGACGTCTCCTCACCCGAGGAGCTGTTCGGCCTGGCCCGCGAGCTGGGCGTGCGCATGGTGGTCTGCGATATGTCGCGTGAACTGCTGGGTGTCAAGGACGAGGAACTGGTGGATGGGCTGGAGACCGGCGGGGTGGCAACCTTCCTCGGCGACGCGGCCCGGGCCAAGGTGACGCTGTTTATCTAAGTGGAGGCCCCCGACATGACCAACGAGCTACCCTGTGGGGCGCTGAAGGCCCGCACTGACGCGGCTGGGCTGCACAGCTACGCAGTAACACCAAACGTGCTGCTGGCGGCCCAGCCCCAGCCGGAAGACTGGGCCAACCTGGTCGCCGCGGGCTACACCACGGTGATCAACTTGCGCAGCGACCCCGAGCGTTCGGCGATCGAGCAGCGGAACGCGGAGGCAGCGGGGCTGCGCTACCTGCACCGGCCCTGGCCGGCCTACATGCTCGAGCGCGAGCACCTGGACGAACTGGCCGCCCTGGTGGAGGCCCCCGAGACCGGCCGGCTGATCTTCCACTGCCGTAGCGCCACCCGGGTGGGCCTGATGTGGATGCTCTACCGCCAGCTGTACCATGGCTGGAGCCGCGAGCAGGCCGAGGCCGAGCTACGCGCCGCCGGCTACGACGATGAGTCGATGGAAACCTTCGGCTTCTGCGCCGACGATTACTTCGAGCGGGCCGGGGAGCCGATCACCAGCTAGGGGCGCACCCCAAGGACATTCCAATGGCAACCTCCCAGCCGCTTCCCACACCAGCCCGCACAGCGGGGGCGGCCCAGGCCAGTGGCCTGGGCCGCTACCTGCCATTCACCCGCTGGCTGTTTCACTACCGCCGCGCCGACCTGCCCAGCGACCTGGTGGCCGGCATCGTCACGGCGATCATGCTCATTCCGCAGAGCATGGCTTATGCCCAGCTTGCCGGCCTGCCGCCGCAGGTCGGGCTCTACGCCTCGGTCGTGCCGCTGATCATCTACGCCCTGCTCGGCACCTCGGGCCAGCTCTCGGTGGGACCGGTGGCGATCACCTCGCTGCTGGTCTTCAGCGGGGTGAGCGCGATCGCCGAGCCGGGGAGCGCCCGCTATCTGCAACTGGTGCTGCTGCTGGCGCTGATCGTCGGCGCGATCAAGCTGCTGCTCGGCGTACTCCGGCTCGGCGTCATCCTCAACTTCATCTCGCACCCGGTGCTGGCGGGCTTCACCACCGCCTCGGCGCTGATCATCGCCGCCGGGCAACTCAAGTACATTCTGGGCTACAAGATCGGCGGCGAGCGCTTCTACAAGACACTGTACCATGCCGCTACGGGCCTGGGGCAGACGAACCTCGTTACCCTGAGCATCGGCCTGGCCAGCATCGCCCTGCTGCTGTTCTTCCGCAAGGGGCTGCGGCCCCTGCTCCAGCGCACCGGGCTGCGGCCGCTGGCGGTCACGCTGATCGTCAGTGGAGCGCCGCTGGTGACGGTGCTACTGGGCACGCTGATCACCTGGCTGCTGCGGCTCGACCAGCGCGCCGGGGTCGCGGTGGTAGGCGCCATCCCTGCCGGGCTCTCGCCCTTCAGCTGGCCGGCGCCCAGCCTGGCTGACGCCGGCGCGCTCATGCCCGCCGCGGCGACAATCGTCCTGGTGAGCGTCGTCGAGTCAATCGCCGTGGCCAAGGCGCTGGCGAGCAAGCGACGACAGGCGATCGACCCCAACCAGGAGTTGATCGCGCTCGGTGCGGCCAACATCGGCGCCGGGCTGTTCAGCGGCTACCCGGTGACCGGCGGCTTCGCCCGCTCGGTGGTCAACTTCCAGGCTGGCGCGGTTACCGGCCTGGCCTCGCTGGTCACCGCCGGCGGCATCGCGCTGATCCTGCTCTTCTTCACGCCGCTGTTCTACTTCCTGCCCCAGGCCGTGCTGGCCGCAACGGTGATTGTCGCCGTGTTCGGGCTGGTCGATCTGAAAGAGCCACGGCACATCTGGCAGGCCAACCGCAGCGACGCGCTCACCTGGGGCATCACCTTCGCGTCGGTGCTGCTACTGGGCATCGAGACGGGGATCTTCGTCGGGGTTGGCGCCTCGCTGCTGCTCTACCTCTGGCGCACCAGCCGGCCGCACATCGCCGTGGTGGGCCGCCTGGGCGAGAGCGAGGTCTACCGCAACGTGTTGCGCTACGAGGTGACGACCTGGCCGCACGTGGTGGCGGTGCGGGTGGACGAGAGCCTCTACTTCGCCAATACGCGCTACCTGGAGCAAGCGCTGCTGCGGATCATCGCCGAGCGGCCGGAGGTGAAGCACCTGGTGCTGATCGGCTCGGCGATCAACTTCATCGACTCGAGCGCGCTGCACACCCTGGAGTCGCTGGTGCAGGAACTGCGCGACGCCGGAGTGGAACTGCACCTGGCCGAGATCAAGGGCCCGGTGATGGACGGGCTGAAACGCGCCCACTTCGTGGAGAAGATCGGACCCGAGCGCATCCACTTGACCACGCATCAGGCGATGCAGCGTCTGGGGTGCGTGTAAGGGGGGGCAAGACCAGGAGGGCCGGAAGCATTCGCGTGGCGGATGCTTCCGGCCCGTCTAATGGCGTGTCGCGCCACTAGCCCGCCCGCAGGCTGGCGAGGATGCGCGCCTCCAGGTCGGGTGGCAGGGGTGGGGGCGCCTCGTCCAGGTGGTGGAGGATGCGCAGTGTCTGGCCGAGGGTATCGAGCACCACCCGGCAATCGGGGCAGGCGGCCAGGTGATGCTCCAGCTCGGCGCAGAGCCCGGCGGGCAGTTCACCGTCAAGGTAGTCGTTCAGCTGGGCCACGAGCTCGCGGCAGCGCTCCAGGCTATGACTATGGCTCGTGTGGGTCATGGGCGCCCTCCGTACGGGATGCCAGGTAGCCGGCGAGGGCCTCGCGCAGGCGCAGGCGCGCGCGGTGCAGGCGCACCTTGACCGCGCCCGGGCTAATGCCGAGTTGCGCCGCCGTCTCCTCAGTGCTCAACTCATCGACGTCGCGCAGCAGCACGACGACGCGCAGGGGCTCGGGCAGCGCGGCGATGGCCTGCTCGATCTGCGCGCGGAGCTCACCATCGAGGGCGACACGCTGTGGGTCGGGCGACCAGGCGTGGAGCTGCTGCGGCACTTCATCCGGCTGCAGGCTCTCGGCCACATCCTCGAGGGCGATCTGCGGCTTGCGGCGGCGCAGCAGCATCAGCGCCTCGTTGGTGGCGATGCGGTAGATCCAGGTACCCAGACTGCTGGCGCCGTCGAAGTTCGGCAGCGCCGCGCAGACTTTGATAAAGGTTGACTGCACCACGCCCTCGGCCTCATCGGCGTCGGCGGTGAGCCGCAGCGCGCGAGCATAGACCAGCGGCGCAAAGCGTTTCACCAGGCAGGTACAGGCATCGGGATCATGGCGACGGAGGCCGGCGAGCAGCGCGGCCTCGTCGTCGTAGATCGACAGGTCGATGATCGGTCCCGGCATAGCATGACCCTCCATCGGCGGTGTTGGCTCAGTATAGCATGCCGCCGATGGACAGGGGACGCGGCACCAGAGTCAGGACAGGGCGTGAGCAACGTCGTTGCTCACGCCCTGGGTGTCAGGACGCCTCGCCAACCAGGGCCTCACGCAGCTTTTGCAGCAGCACCGACTCGGGGGCCGCGCCCTCGATGTGGACGAGCTCGTCGATGACCGTCTTGGGCACGCCCATGACGGCGTAGCGATCGCCCAGTTCGGGGAACTCGCTCACCTCGACGCCCTCGGCGCTGACCTGGGGGCTGGCCAGGGCCAGCCGGTAGGCCAGGACGACGGCGCGGGGGCAGTAGGGGCAGGTGGGAGTCACGAAGACCTGCAGGCGCATGGGGGCGCTGAGGCGCTCGAGGAAGGCCGTCGTGGCCGGCTGCAGCGCCGCCTCGGATGCGCCGCCGAGCAGGCGGATGGCCTCCACCAGGGTGGCAAACTCATAGCCACTTGGCAGGCCGGCAAAGCGGATGCCATGGTCGGCGCGCTCACTGCCGGCGAGGAAGACCACCGTCGGCGCCTTGTCCACGCCGAGCGCGGCTGCCCGCTCGGCCTCGGCCACCAGGTCCAGCACCTCAAGGCTGAGGAGCTCGTGCAGCGCCGTCACCTCGGCGAGCAAGGCGTGCGCCACCTCACTGTACTCGCCGCTCTCGGCTGATGTCACCAGTACCAGGTGGACCGGCTGCACCAGCCCGGCAAACGCCTCCTGCACCGCGGCCCGATCCTTGTCCTGCAAGATAGTCATGATTGGCATCCTTATTCAGCGGATTGTGGGAAAGCCCACCAACAGTTCGATGCGGGATCGGGGCGACAGGTTACCGGATCAGCTGGACTTCGCCCGGGTTGGCGGGATTGCCGAAGGCGTAGGTCACGCCACTCCCGCGCAGGTGAACGAGCAGGATGCCGCTATCGAAGAGCTGGTAGTCGGCGCGATCGGGGCGGGCCTGGGGCTCAATCGCCCAGCCGATCAACTGGCGCAGTTCAGCATCCTGCCTCCAGACCTTACCGAAGCCGCGCCAGGGCGCGTACAGCCCGGGCCGCGGCGGCGTCCCACCAGCTGTTTCGGGGTCCTGGCCCTCGATCCAGTTGTCGTCGTAGGTGCGAAAGCTGAGCGTACTACCGGTGGTGATGATGGCAAAGACGCGCGGGTTGAGCACGAGCATAGGCGGCCCCACCGCCCGACCGAACCAGATCATCTGCCCACGCTCCAGCGCCTGAAGGGAAGCGGGGACATCATTGCCGGGCACGAGCGTCGGACAGCCGAGAGGGCGGCCCAGCCACACGCGGAGATAGGCGGCCCGCAGGTTCGGATTGAGATTGGCGGCGCAGGCCGGCACACTGGCGGTCTGCTCCAGGGTGAGCACGTCACGCCCGAGCAGGCCGAGCAGCACATCGTAGGGGTAGCTGTTCTCGGGGTGGTACTCCATGCGCCGGCGCTCGAAGTACTGCACGGCATAGGTGCGGCCCTCGATCTGCTCCTCGACGACGGGCGAGATCGGGTAGCCGAAGCGTTCCAGGCCGCCGTTGCGCTGCCAGTAGCCGAGGAACCAGCCACAGACATTGAAGCGGGTCACGGCGAAGTAGCTGCATTCCAGCGCATCGATCGGCTGCTCGGCGGGGAACTGCTGCCAGGGGCGGCCGGTCAACTCCAGGTAGCGCGCGCCAAGCCGCCCGGCGGTCACCAGTCCATCGGCCTGAATCTCGAGCCGGTCGCGCTCGAACCACTGCACCTGCAGGACTCGATCTTCAACCCGCTCCTCCCGCTGAGGGGTGATCGGGTAGCCAAAGACGGGCAGGCCGCCGTTACGCTCCCAATAGGCGCGGATCGACCCACTGATGCAATAGCCGGTCTCCGGGAAGCAGCGCTGGCCAGACTGGGCGGCAGCCGGCACGGCGGGGAAAGCGGTGAGCGCCGTGAGCACCATGAGGGCGATCACGGAGCCAGCGAGGCGCAGCATCGTCAATGCTCCTTTTGTTTGCACGGTGAGCCCTGCACACACAGAGCCCAGATGATCGAGCCAGGTAAACAAACGCGGCTGCGGGCCACGTTGTTCCGCGCTGCTCCTCGGTCGAAAGGCTGATTCCGGGCCACGCAGCGGGCTGTGGTGCCGGTTGTCACCCTGCGACGCCCGGTGTGCCTACCTGCGCTTCCACGCCGACGCTCCGGGTGTAGTGTACGATAGACCCATGTCTTACAGCCCACCCCCTGTATCGATTGGGGTTGGCGACTCCGCATGATGGCATGCTGAGCACAGCGAAGCATCTCGGCGTCCTGATGCCGGGACCCTTCCCCTTCGCTTCGCTTAACGTGACAATGATGTGCCGGACGCAGCTCGAAACGGGGAGGCGTACGATGACGGAGCAAACGCTTGATCAGGAACTGCAGGCCCGCGACCGGCTCTACCAGCCATCGGCCAGACAGCCCGAAATCGTGGATGTGCCGGCGATGGCGTTCCTGATGGTGGACGGCACGGGTGACCCGAACACCAGCCAGGGCTATCAGGAGGCGCTTGAGGCGCTGTACGCGCTGACCTACACGCTCAAGTTCGCGTTCAAGCACGCACAGGGGATCGACTACCGCGTCGCTCCGCTGGAGGGGCTGTGGTGGAGCGACACAATGGCGGACTTCACCGTGACGCAGCGTGACGCCTGGCACTGGACGATGATGGTCGCACAGCCGTCGATCGTCACCCCGGAGTGGGTGGAGCGGGCCCGCGCGGAGGTGCAGCGCAAGAAGAACCCACCGGCGCTCGCGCTGGTGCGCTTCGCATGCTTTCACGAGGGCCTGGCGGCGCAGATCATGCACATTGGGCCCTACGCGGAGGAGGCGCCGACCGTCCAGCGGCTCCACGACTTCATCCATGCGCAGGGCGGCTCATTCGACGGGCGCAGCCAGAAGCATCACGAGATCTACCTGGGCGACCCGCGCCGCACAGCACCAGCCAGGCTCAAGACCATCATCCGCCAGCCGTTTGTCCGCGTGTGATCGCGTTGAAGGGGTGTCAGGCCGAAGCAATGGCTGCGCCAATGCTTCGGCCTGACGAGGCAGGGGCCGAGCCATCGTAGCTGCTCGGACGGACTGCTAATGCGCCCCGCGTGGCACCCGGCGGGTCTGCTTGCCGCGGCGTACCTCGGCTGGGCCACGGGGGACGGTGATCCAGAGCAGGGCGGTCATCAGCAGCGCCGAGGTGAGGCACCACATGCAGGTCGCCCCGATCACGAAGGGCTCAAGGAAGGTGAGATAGATCGAGAACAGCGTCCCGGCAAAGGCCATGATCGGCAGGGCCAGGCCCGCCCAGCGGGCCACGAGGCCGCTGCCGAAGCTCCGTAGCGCCCAGGCGACCAGCATGGCGCCGAAGCCAAACACTCCGAGCAGACCGATCGGCAGCACGCCAAACAGGCGCGCATAGGGGCTCTGCTGCACGGTGTTGCAGTCGCCCAGCGGGCCGCAGACGGCATCGACGCCCTTCACCTCGACGAAGGACAGGTAGGCCGCCACGGCCATCCCCACCAGAGCCAGCAGCGGCACGGCCCACGTGCGCCAGCCGGTGAGCGGGCGGTCAAACGGTGGCTGGGCACGAAACAGCACGGCGACCACCGAGACGATCATCCCCAGCAGCACGATCAGGGCCAGGCTGTTGGCGAGCGGGTCGCGCTGGAAGGGACTGAGGGCGGGCGGTGGGGTTGTCGTGAGCCCATCGCCAACGACGGCCTCCAGGCCGGGGATGGCGGGCCAGCGATTGCCCCCGGCGGCGAGGGTGCTCTCGATCAGATTGGGGAGCAGTGCCGGAATCTCGGCGCTGCCCACCATCACCGTCTCGCCCATGACCAGGGTCGGCACACCGAGCCGGTCTTCAGCGATGGCAAGGGCCGTGATCGCCGAGCGGTAGAGCGCCTGACCGTCGGGCCGGGTCACGTCCACCAGCGCCACGACCAGTTGCTCACCATAGCGCGACTGCAGCGGCGGCAGCACCTGGTCGATTACCACATGGCAGTGCGGGCAGGTGGGCGAGTAGAACAGCACCGCGTGGGCCACCGGTTCAGCCGCCGCGGCCACAGCGCCGTGCAACAGCGTGACCAGCGCGACCATGAGGGCGATGAAGCGACGGCGCTGGTTGGCAAGGAGTTCTGGCATAGGTAAATGCTCCGTAGGTGAAATCGTTCGTCCTGATGGTCGTGCTCAGGTGCCGGGCAGCGTCCGCCGCTGCGGCGCGGCGCCGGAGGCGGGTGGTCGTTCGCGAACAAGCAACTTGTAGACCTCCATAACGATCAACACCGTGGCCGCCAGAGCCGCCAGAACCAGGAACTGCTCCAGGGTCACCGGCGCAACCTGCAGCAGGGACTGCATCACCGGGATGTGGGTCACCAGCAGGTGCAGACCCAGCGCGGCAACAACCGCCACAAAGACCAGGGGATTGCTGCGGAACGGCACGCGGAAGACCGATGCATACTCCGAGCGACAGTTGAGCACGTGATAGTTCTCAAAGAGCACCATCAGCAGCAGCACCAGATTGCGCGCGGCATGCTCTTCCCAGCCCGCCTGGAGCAGATAGACCCAGACCCCGAAGCCGACCAGGCCGATCGTGAGCCCGAAGAGTACCACCTGCTCGATCATGCGTCGATTGAAGATGCCCTCCTCAGGCCTGCGGGGCGGGCGGCGCATCATCCCCGGTTCGCCCGCCTCGAAGGCCAGGGCGATATGCTGGATACCGTTGGTCACCAGGTTCAACCAGAGGATCTGCACCGCGATCAGCGGGAGCGGGAGATCCATCGCAACGGCCAGCAGGAAGAGCACGATCTCGGCCGCACCGGTGGAGATCAGGAGCAGGATCACCTTGCGCACATTGGCATAGGCGTAGCGACCCTCTTCGACACCGTGGACAATCGAGGCAAAATTATCATCGGTGACAATGATATCGGCGGTATCCTTGGCGATATCGGTGCCCGATCCCATCGCCAGGCCGATGTTGGCGGCGCGCAGCGCCGGCGCGTCGTTCACCCCGTCGCCGGTGACGGCCACGAAGTGGCCCTGGGCGCGCAGCGCCTCGACGATGCGCAGCTTCTGCAGCGGGGCGACGCGCGCGAACACGTGGATGCCGCGGATGCGCTCGACAAAGGCCGGATCGTCGCCGCGGGGCACATCGGGCAGGTCACGACCCACCACCAGATCTGATGGATCGCTGGCGATGCCCAGTTCGCGGGCGATGGCCAGCGCCGTGGAGGGGTGATCGCCGGTGACCATCGCGACTTCCACACCGGCCAGGCGACACTCGGCAACGGCAGCCTTCGCCTCGGGGCGCAGCGGGTCGATCATGCCAACAAGGCCAAGCAGGGTGAGTTCGCGCAGCTGGTGCTCGTCAAGCGTGGCCGGGTCACCGGCATACGCGCCGGTAGCGAGGGCGATCACCCGGTAGCCACGCTCGGCCAGCTGATCAGCCAGATCGGCGATCGCCTCGCGCTGGAGCGGCACGGGGCCGGCAGGCCCCTGCATGTGGCTGCAGAAGGCCAGCACCCGCTCGGTCGCACCCTTGACAGCCACGACAACGCGCCCCGCCTGTTCGTAGGCCACAGCGGCGTACTGGCGCTCCGACTCGAAGGGAATGCTGCCAAGGACCGGGCTGGCCTGGCGCAGGGCGGGCACATCCAGCCCGGCCTTATAGCCGAGCGCCAGGAAGGCCACGTCGACGGCATCGCCCGCGTGTTGCCAGTCATCGCCGGCAGAGCGCAGCTCACCCTCGTTGCAGTGCACGCCCGCCAGAGCCAGGGCCGTCACCTGCGCCTGTTGATCGGGCGGCAGCGGTGCAGCGTCGCTGGTAATGGCGCCCTGGCCATTGTAGCCCTCACCCGAGACGGCGAGCTCCTCGCCGGTGGGCAGGAGCAGGAGCCGGATGGTCTGCATATTGACCGTGAGCGTGCCGGTTTTATCACTGGCGATCATGGTGCAACTGCCGAGGCCCTCGACGGCGGCCATCTTGCGGATGATCACCTTGCGCCGGGCCATGCGCTGCACCGCGATCGAGAGCACCACGGTGAGCGCCACGGGCAACCCCTCGGGGATAGCCGAGACGGCGAGGGCCACGGCGAGGAAGAAGATCTCGATAAAGGGCGTGCCGCGGGCCAGTGAGATCAGCACCAGCACCCCGGCGGCAACGAGGACCACCACGCTGATCCAGCGACCGAAGTGCTCCATGCGGATGACGAGCGGCGGCTTGATCTCCTCGCCGCGCGCCGTCGCCTCGGCGATCTGGCCGATCTCGGTATGGGTGCCGGTGGCCACCACCACCCCGGTAGCCCGCCCGGTGACCACGGTTGCGCCGGCGTAGGCGATGTTCGCCCGATCGGCCACGGGGACCTCGGCATCAAAGATATGACCCGCGGTCTTCACTGCCGCCTCGGACTCACCGGTGAGGAAGGCTTCGTCGACGGCCAGGTTGGCGGCGCTGAGCAGGAACAGATCGGCGGGCACGCGATCGCCCGACTCGATCAGCACCACATCGCCGGGCACGAGTTCCTCGGCGTTCAGTTTCTGCACCTGCCCATCGCGGCGCACCCGCGTGCTCACCGTCAGCAACGTGCGCAGCGCCGCAGCGCTCTGCTCGGCACGATTCTCCTGGTAGGTGCCGAGGGCCGCATTGATCAGGATCACGGCAAAGATGAAGATCGCGTCCTTATCGTCACCAATCAGCAGCGAGACGATCGCGGCGGCGAGCAGAACATAGATCAGTGGGCTGAGGAACTGGCGCAGGAAGATCGCCCAGAGCGGCGGTGCAGCGCGGGTCGGGAACTGGTTGGGGCCGTAGTGTGCCAGGCGCCGTGCCGCCTCGTGGCTGGTGAGTCCCGTGGCGCTGGTACCCAGCGCGGCGAGCACCGCGTCTGCTGGCAGGGCATGCCAGTTCTCACCTGCACCCGGTGGCGGGAGCACATGCGAATCGTGCTCGGGAGTCATGATGGTCATGGCGGATCCTTTCGGCTGAAGCGCGCGCTGGCGGCGATCAGGATGGCGGAGACGCGCGCTGGCGACGGGAACCGTACGACCATTGTACCAGGCTCACTGCCCCGCGGAGGGCAGCCTGCGCGCTGGCAAGCCCAGGGTTTACGGATTATAACCGTAGGTGGAGGCAGGGGGAGCGGTTGGCAGACTAGCCACCGAGGGGAATGGCGATCGCGACCATCAGTGCAGCGAGGGCGACCAGCAGCAGGCCCGACCGCCAGGGGTTGGAGTCGGTGTAGATGCCCCAGCGGTAGCCGGCAAAAAAGAGGACGAGCGCCGAGACCACGTTCGACACACGAATCGCCAGCTCGAAGTTGTGACGGAGCAGGATGAGCGGCACCAGCGAGGGAATGACCGAGACGACCGCCACGATGATCGAGCCAAGGGCGCCCATCAGATCCTCGCGGCGCAGGCTGATCCGGGGCGGCGGGGGCTCGCTCTGGCGGAGATGGCTGAGGACGCTCTGGTAGAGTAACTGCCGTTCGGCTTCACTGGTGATCGGATCAAGCACATAGTCCAACTCTTCCGCGATCACCGCGAGGCCGGCCTGATCGTCCTCGGCATACTTGATCTGGGCGAGAAACTGATAACGCTCGCTGCGCTGAAACAGCTCCAGCAGCACATACATCACCCCGTCGATCAGGCCCCAGGCCAGAATGGCGCCCAGCGCCGCAATGACAAACTCGAGCACATAACCCTCGGAGACCGGCGCGGCGCCAGCGCCGCTGGTAATGCGCACAGCGAGGGTGAAGGTCAGCATGATCAGGACGCTGTAGATCGCCTCGGACAGCACATCGATCGGGTCGAGCAGCCGTTCGAGCAAGCCACCACTGGGCAGCCTGCGCGCAGCGCGGGCCTTGCGCCGGGAGTGTAAACGACCAGCCATGGCAGTTGTTGCCGCCACATCGTGTGACGGCCCCCTCAGCAGCAGACGAACTCACCAGATGTGCAACCGGGCAGGTTGGGGCGAAAGATCTTTCGCCCCAACCTGCCCGCGTGCGCCCCGACCCGCGCCGGGGCGTTCCTCGCCATATGGTTCGGTGCGCTACTCGGTGCCGAACATCTCCTGCAGCTTCGCCTCCTGCTCCTTGGAGAGGTTGCTGGCGATGAGCTCGCCGCTGAAGCCCTGCATCTCCTCCTTCACCCGATCGAGCACGGCGTTGGCGCTCATCAGGAACAGGGCCGACGAGCCAGGGGTCACCTTGGCCTGCACTTCCTTGATGAAGTTGTCGTCGATGCCGATGTCGGCCATCGAGCCCGTGAACGCACCGACCGCCGCGCCGATCGCCGCGCCAAGGAAGGGCATGAAGAAGAGCAGACCGAAGAGCATGCCCCAGAAGGTGCCGGTGAGCGCACCGGCACCGGCCAGGTTGTAGAGCTGTCGGGTCTTCGGCTTCTTCTTGTCGGCGGGCCAGCTGACGATCGCTGCGTCCAGCACGGTGATCAGCTGGCGCTTCTGCAGATCCTGCAGCTTGTCGAGGATTTGCTCGGCGCCTTCCGGGGTCTCGAACTTGAAGACGGTCAGGGTGGCCATGGTTCACATCTCCTCATAACTTGTCCACGATGATGACCGCGCACGGTTACGTAGACGGCGTCAGCTTGCCGAGCCGACACAGCTCCTGGCCGGCACCTGCGCTTTGCACCGCCCGTGTAGGAGGAAGCAGCGTCCAGCAATAACCGACGCCAGTATGCATCACGTCCACGCCATATCACTATAGCACACCGGCACGCGGTGACATCATACAAAAAGGAGTATCTTGCGGCACA
>DAOUBZ010000321.1:0-1780 GCA_034432515.1 Chloroflexaceae bacterium
CAGACGATCGCCCGGCGCCTGGTGGAGGCGCAGCATAACGCGGCGATGCTCACGACCTTCAATGAGGTCGATATGAGCGCGGTGATGGCGCTGCGCAAGCGGCGCAAGGACAGCTTCAAGGAGCGCTACGGTGTTGGGCTGGGCTTTATGTCGTTCTTCACCAAAGCCGTGGTGGGCGCGCTCAAGGCCTTCCCGATGGTCAACGCCGAGATCCAGGACGACGAGGTGGTGCTGAAGCACTACTACGACATCGGCGTGGCCGTGGGCGTGGAGGAGGGGTTGGTGGTGCCCGTGGTGCGCGACGCCGACCGCAAGAGCTTTGCCCAGATCGAGCACGAGATCGGAGAACTGGCGCAGCGGGCCCGCGCGGGGACCCTGGGCCTGGCCGAGTTGCAGGGCGGCACGTTCACGATCACCAACGGCGGGGTCTACGGCTCATTGATGTCGACCCCCATCCTCAACGCGCCCCAGGTCGGCATCCTGGGCATGCACAAGGTTGAGGAACGACCGGTGGTCGTCGACGGGCAGATCGTCATTCGCCCGATGATGTACGTGGCGCTGAGCTACGATCACCGCCTGATCGACGGCAGCACCGCCGTGCGCTTCCTGGTCCGGGTCAAGGAGTTGATCGAGGACCCCGAGGCGCTGCTACTGGAGGGGTAGCGGGCGCCGGGCAGAGGACGCGCATAGTGCTTTTGCCGTAGGGCCGCCATGGTCAGGATGGGCGGCCCTCCGTCGGTCAGGCTGACGATCCCGCCGAGGTGCCGATCGGTTATCATTGCTAGCAGGCGTGATCACTCTGTTCACAGACTCTTGAAGCCCTACTCGTCACTGATCACTGGTATGAAGGAGCCCACACTATGGCCGAGACAACTGTCTTTCCGCAGCTCCAGGGCCACACGTATATCAGTCTGACGACCTTCCGCAAGAGTGGCGAGGGCGTGGCGACGCCGGTCTGGTTTGCCATTGATGGCGACCGACTCTACGTCGTCACGCCGCTGGACTCGGGCAAGATCAAGCGCATTCGCAACAACCCGCGCGTCACGCTGGCGCCGAGCGACGGGCGGGGCAAGGTCAGCCCGGGGGCGCCCCTGATCGAGGGGGTGGCGAGCATCGTGCCGATGGAGGCCGGCGGGCGCGGCGACCAGGCGCTACGGAACAAGTACGGCTGGATGTACCGTGCCTTCGCCTGGTTCTGGCAACTGCGCCGGATCGAGCCGGTGTTACTGGAGCTACGCCCGGCGTAGGACAGATCCGGTGCGGGGTGGCTGCCCACCCCCCGCCAGGGGCGTAGCGGCAGGGTCAAGGCCACTGCCGCTGCGCCCCTGCTTGTTGCTCGTGGCAAGCAACAAGCAGCACATGCTACAAGCCGTGTGTTCAGAGTTGCCGCAGAGCGCGCAGCTGTTATCCGAAAGCTGCAATCCGCAGGTGAAGAACGGGTGGTTTTCCCTACCCAATCGGGTATATGCAGCACAGCCCTTTCTGCGGGTGGTGACATGAGATCGGCTTTGGCATAATTTCGATAATCAGCAGTTATGGACTTTCTGATCCATGACAATCCTGGCTCGGTTGTGAAGCCCCGGACCTATCAGGTGCGGTAGTGAGGCTTTCCTGATGCGGTCAGCCTGTTCGGCGCCGCACCTGACAGGTCTGCGAGCCAGGTGGGACCACAATAGCGATCCTAGTACTACCTAGATTTGGCCCACATAGCGAGCCATGACCAGTGGTACGACCCACGCTGGAGGTGACGCGATGAGCGCTTGAAACCAAGGTGGCGATG
>DAOUBZ010000322.1:0-3027 GCA_034432515.1 Chloroflexaceae bacterium
TGCGCTCGAACTCCGCGCGAAAGGCCGGGTCGGTCAGCTGGCCCTCAAGCGCCGCCCGCAGGTCGGGGTCGGCGATCGCGGCGACGATCGCGGCCGTGTCAGGGGGCTCGCCCTCGCCGGCCGCCGCAGCGCCAAGCAGCGGCGGCAGCCCGCTGGTCAGCAGAAAGCGTGCCACCAGCCCCAGCGCCGTCGCGGTGAAGATCAGGTCGTTGCGCAACCCCAGCTTGACCACCCGCAGGATCGGCTTGACGTTGTCGATGAACCAGCGCTCCCGCTCCAACTGGTTGTAGACCTTGTCGACAAACAGTGTGCCCCAGCAGCGCTTGAGCCGGCGCGTCCCCATCCGGTCGATGCCAAAGGGCTGCTCCATACGGTCGCCGAAACGATTGGCGCGGTCGTGCTCGTGGCCGTGCTCGATGTAAACCCGCCCACGCTGGCCGTTGCCCAGCGTATAGGCATAGCGGACGAGCCGCAAGTCGCCGGCCGCCCCCGGGGGATAGATCGTATCAAAGACCCGCGCCCAGACGCCCTCCCACAGCAGGTCGATGTCGTGGTTGCCGGCAATGATCGTGATCGAATTGCCTTCGATCATAAAGCGGCGCAGGGCGGCAAACACCTCCGGGTGGCCCGAGGCGATGGCAGGATTGCGCCCCAGGATCACCTCGGTGCGGCGGATCGATTCGGCCTCGCTGCTGCCCAACTCATCCTCGGGCGCCGCCAGACCGATCTCGGGCAGGGTCTGGCAGTACTCGAGAAAGTCGCCGGCGATCACCAGTTCCACCGGCACGCCCGTGGTGCCAATCGCCGCGAGAAAGCGCGCGAAGTCCCGGTCGGCGGTGAAATCCTCCAGCGGGTCGAGCGCGCCCCCTGGCAGCCAGCCCGGCCCCAGGTGTAGATCGCTGACCACATAGACCGCCCTGTCCATGCTGCGGCTCTCCTTGCAGTGCGCGAAGCTTCGGTACCATCGCATGATAGCACGCTCTGCCCGCGCGCGCGCAACGCCTACTAGCCCTACCGGCCCGGCACAACCGTTCCCCCACCCCCTCTCAGGTGTAGGTTTTTTGGGCCAGCTCGCTCCTGTGTAAGGTATTGAAGGCGAGGCATCCACCTGGTACGATGGTGTGGGGCGGCTACGCCGGAACTACCCAACAAACCGTGGTGTGGGGCTTGCCCCAACGACGCTGCCCAGGCCCTGCAGAAAAAGCCCCGCCGGCTGTGGGTATGATCCACAGCCGGCGGGGTTAGCTGTGTTTCTGCCGTAGCAGCTACTGGCCGAGCGCGGTGAACAGGGCGTTGATCCCGTAGGCCAGACCACCGAAGCTCAGCAGCGTGATCAGCAGCGCCACCACTTGCGCCGTGCGCTCGGACATCGCGCCGAGCAGGCCGCGCGCCTGTGCCGGCTCCTGCCGGCCGGCAACCTGGACCATGCCCCGATTCATCGCTTCCATGGGTTTGCTCCTCATGTCACTTCTAGCTCTTATCATATCCTACCCAGGCGCTGCGCCATTGTTCAGAGGCGCCTCACCCGAAGCTCCGGTGTAATCTCCCCGCCCGGGGTGGAAATTCTCCTCGCGGCGGCGCCACTCTCCGTGACAGAATAGTCACCCGGCGATCACGCCACGCAACCTGCTGCCGTAATAGAATCCCAGCATACTGTATCGGAGTCTGGGCAGTTACTCCGCCGGAGAGGTGCCATGCTCGAATCCTTCATCTCCCTGCTCTTCTGCGTCGGTGTGCCGGGCGTTTTGTTGCTGGCCCTGCTGGTCTGGCTGGCGCGTCGCCCACCGGGGCAGCGCACCGTCAACCCGTATGTGCAGCGTCCCGACGCCGGCCTGCTCACCCCCGCAAGCCTCGCCACCTTCGATGCCATAGTGGCCCGCTGGGTCGCTGAGGAGCGTCTCTCGCCCGCCGTGGGCAAGACGGTGCGCGACTTGATCGCCACCGACTATGCGGCTGCCGGCTTTGGCGTGCTGCAGCCCGCGGCGCCACCCGAGGGTCGGGCACCGCTTGCCGCCCCGCCACCCACGCCAACACCCACCGTTGCCGCGCCCCCCGCTGCGCCGGTTGGTGCCCCACCGCTCACGCCGTTGCCTACGGTTTCCGCTCCGCCCGCTGCGGAGGTTGGCGCCCCGCCGCCTACGCCGCGGACCACGCGGCGTTCGCTGGGCGCTGCGCTGCTCGCGCTCGGCACCCGCCGCGCGCTGCTCTACCTCGGT
Source organism: Chloroflexaceae bacterium (assembly GCA_034432515.1). GTDB lineage: Bacteria > Chloroflexota > Chloroflexia > Chloroflexales > Chloroflexaceae > JACAEO01. The sequence goes on from DAOUBZ010000322.1 coordinate 2,217, forward strand.
AGCTTCCTGCTGCTGGTCTCGAGCCTCACCCTGGTGGTCTTCAACTGGGCCAGCTTCCCGCCGATCGTGCAGTTCGCCATCCTGGCGGGCACCACGGCAGCCCTCTGGGGGGCTGGCGCCTGGATGGCGCGCCAGCCTACGCTCGGCACCGCCGGGAGCAACCTCCAGGCGGTGGCCGCCCTGCTGGTGCCCGTGGTCGGCTTTGCCCTGTCGCGTCCCGGGCTGCTCGACCTGGCGCCGCGCCCGGCCTGGCAGCTGGTGTCCGCGCTCAGCCTGGGACTCTCCCTGCTCGCCGCCTGGCGTACGCGGCGCGCCTTCTACAGCGCCGCCGCGGTGCTTGCCGCGCTCAGCCTGATCTTCGCCGCGCCCCGCGGTTTCGATCAGGGCTGGAAGAGTGCCGTTGCTACGGGCCTGCTGGCAGCTCTGATAGCCCTTACCACGCGCCTGCGGGCGGCCGGCGCCCCGGGTCCGGCTTCCGGCGTTCGCTGGGTCAGCCTGATCGGCGCGCCACTGCTCACCGTTGTGGCCGTGGCGCTCTATCTGGGGGACCTGAGCAGCGGGGCAGCCTGCAGCGGCGCGCTACTGGCGGCCGCGGTCTTCTGCGCCCTGGCCTACCGGGCAGAGGGGCGCCGCGCCTGGCTCTGGGCAGCCGTGGCGCTGCCGCCGCTGGCCATCCAGGTCGCTCTCGACAGCGCCGGGGTGCCGCTGCGGATGCACGCCCTGGCGCTGGGCCTGAGCGCCCTGCTCTACCTGTGGCTCAGCGCGGTCGCCGAGTGGCGGCTGCGCCCCGCGGCTGCGCCGTGCCTCACCG
>DAOUBZ010000323.1:0-17093 GCA_034432515.1 Chloroflexaceae bacterium
CCCCCCCCCCCCCACGCCAGATTCTGGCCCCCTCCCCTACCCGGGGAGGGGGGTAGGAGGGTGGGGTATGTGGGGCCTGGGGGCGCACCGCCCCAAAAACCTACCCCTGGGAGATACTGCTGGCAAACCCGGGTACGCGGGCCTCCGGCCCGCCTGCGGGCCGGAGGCCCGCGTACCCGGCGTGAGCAAAACGGGGTTTGCCAGCAGTATTCTGGTAGGGGCGGGTGGGGCGCGGCCCGTGCAAGATGTTACGTCACACCCACCGCATCCACCAATTGCCTGATGGGCAAGCACCGTGTAGACTGGGAGCGGCGCAAAGACGCGAAGCCGCGAAGCCGCGAAGCCGCGAGGAGCGACATGATGAACTGGGAGATGCCGATCGGGGCGCAGCCTGATGCATCCGGAACGCGCTTTCGCGTCTGGGCGCCGGTGGCCCGCACGGTAGAGGTGCTGGTTGCCCAGGGCGACCGGCGGGACAGCTATGCGCTCGCCCGCGAACCTGAAGGCTACTTCGCGGCCTACGTGGCCGGGGTCGGTGCCGGGGCACGCTACAGCTACCGGGTTGATGGCGGCGATCCGCGGCCCGACCCCGCCGCGCGCGCCCAGCCTGAGGGCCCCCACGGCCCCTCGGAGGTCGTTGACCCCGCAACGTTCACGTGGCACGATACCAGCTGGCACGGCGTGCCGCTCGAGGACCTGGTGATCTATGAGGTGCATGTCGGCTGCGCCACGCCCAGCGGCACCTTCGACGGCCTGATCGCCCGCCTCGACGATCTGGTCCGCCTCGGCGTGACCGCGATCGAACTGATGCCGGTCGCGCAGTTCCCGGGACGGCGTGGCTGGGGCTACGATGGGGTTGATCTCTTTGCGCCCCACTGGGCCTACGGCGGCCCCGCGGGCCTGCGCCGGCTCGTCGATGCCGCCCACGCCCGCGGGCTCGCCGTGCTGCTCGACGTGGTCTACAACCACTTTGGCCCCGATGGTAACTACCTCAGGGTCTTCAGCCCCGCCTATTTTACCGATCGCTACCAGACACCATGGGGTGAGGCCGTGAATATGGATGGCCCCGGCAGCCGGCCCGTGCGCGAGTTCTTCATCACCAATGCGCTCTACTGGGCCCACGAGTACCACCTCGACGGCCTGCGCCTCGACGCGGTCCACGCGATCTTCGACGATAGCACGCCGCACTTCCTGGCCGAACTGGCCACCCGGCTGCGCGCAGCGCTCCCTTCCGACCGCCACTTCCTGCTGATCGCGGAAAGTGAGGCCAATGACCCGCAGATCGTGCGCCCGGCTCAACGTGGCGGCTGGGGGCTCGATGGTGTCTGGGCCGATGATTTCCATCACCAGGTGCGCGTCGCCCTCACCGGCGAGCAGGATGGCTATTATGCCGATTACAGCGGGAGCGCCGCCGACCTGGCGACCACCATCCGCCGGGGCTGGTTCTACACCGGCCAGCCGACGCCACGCAGCGGGCAGCCGCGCGGTGCCCCCGCCGACGACATCGCGGCGGCCCACTTCGTCTACTGCATCCAGAACCACGACCAGGTCGGCAACCGCGCCTTTGGCGAGCGCCTGCACCACCAGGTGCCGCTGGCCGCCTACCGCGCCGCTTCGGCACTGCTGCTGCTCGTGCCGCAGACCCCGCTGCTCTGGATGGGCCAGGAGTGGGCGGCCTCCACCCCGTTTCTCTTCTTCACCGACCACAACCAGACGCTGGGCCACCTGGTGACCGAGGGACGGCGCAGGGAGTTCGCCGCCTTCAGCGCCTTCGCGGGCAAAGCAGTACCCGACCCCCAGGCCGAGGCATCCTTCCACCGCTCGATGCTGCGCTGGGAGGAGCGCGAGCGCGAGCCGCATGCGGCAGTGCTTCGCCTCTACCAGGATCTGCTCGCCCTCCGGCGCAGCCATCCGGCCCTGCGCGGCGGCAGCTTCAGCGTGCAGCCCGTGGGCAAGCACGCTATCGCGTTACGACGCGCGGCGCCCGGTCACAACCTGCTCGCCCTGGTCAACCTGGGCGGTCCAACCCGGATTGACCTGGCCGCATCACCCGAGCTCGCCCCTCCCGACGGCACTCGCTGGCTGCCCGTGCTCGACACGGAGGACGCACGCTACGGCGGGCAGGGGCCGGCCAGGCGCGACGGAGCGCTGCTCAGCTTCACCGGCCCCGCTGCCGTGGTGCTGCAGGCCCGCGGCACCTGAGCCACCACCCCTCTCACGCTACTCGACCCCCAGGCGCCCGAGCAGAACCTTGTACGGGTCGGGGTTGTCCGGGTGCCATTCGAAACGGGCCCGCTCAAACCACTGGACGGTGAGTTGGCGTCCCTCGACCGTTTCGGTCTGCGGCTCGCTGAGTGGCAGGCCAAAGAGGGCCACACTCTCCGCCAGGCTGTAGCCGCGCCGCCCATCGAACTCCAGACCGCTGCGGCGGAACGCGCCCAGGAAGGGCTCGCAGAGGCTGTGGCCCGTCTCCGGGAAGAACAGGCAGCCCGCGGGCGCGCTGTCCACCCTGGCGAACTGCTGCCAGTCGCGGCCCTGGCGCCCCAGGAGCTCCACGCCGAGGCGTCCGAGCAGCACGTCGTAGGGGCGCCCATTCTGCGGGTGCAACTCCAGCCGGTTGCGTTCGAACGCCTGGGCCTGATACTCACGCCCCTCGATGGTCACCGCCTGCTGGGGCCCGATCGGCAAGCCAAAGACCGGCAACCCGCCGTTCTCGCGCCAGTACGTCAGCAGGCGCCCGCAGACCTGGTGGCCCGTCTCGGCGAAGAACTGGCACTCAGCCGCCGGCTGCGGCGTGGGCGTGGCCTGGCCCACCTGGCTGCGGAAGCGCTCGCTCAGCTCGCGCGTCAGGCGCAGATAGAGGTCGCCATGCCGCTCGCTCGGCTCGATGTGGCTGCCCTCGTAGAACTCGTTGAAGCTGGTGAGCACCACCGCCCGCGCGTTGCGGTCAATCGCGGTCTGCCAGGTGCCGCGATAATACTCGCCGTTCTGCCGGTCGCGCGCGTGGCCGCCCCGGATGCGCAGGTCGTCATAGCCCGGCATCACCGTGGCGACGAAGGGCCGATCCTGCCCGTTGGCCTGGTTCCACTGCTCAAGGCGCCGCCCGTACGAGGCCATCGCCACGCCGGGGCGAGCCTCCCAGCTGATGTCGAAGTAGTAGAGCGCATCGTACACGTCCAGGTAGCTGAAGTTGTCGGTGCCGCCGAACCAGTACTGCTCACGGCCTGGATCAACCCGGTTGCGCAGCTCGCGCCAGGCGCCGATGCCGCCCAGCGAGGGTGGATTGAACCAGAAGACCACCGGGCGGCCCTGGTAGCGCAGGTAGTTGGGCTGGCCGAAAAAGTCGCGCTGCAACACCGCAAGCGCCCGGGCCAGGCCGTCCACACTGCGCAGCGGCCCCCAGGCCGACTGGTCGGGGATGACCGCCACCTGCAGGTCGCGGCCGCCCTCGCGGGCCAGCTCGATCAGCCGGCGGCAGCGCTTGTTCAGCCGCTCCTCATCCGGGCCGTACCAGGTACAGACGAGGGCGTCGATGCCCGCGTCATCGGCTTGCTGCACGTGGCGGCGCAGCACTGCCTCGTCGCCGCCCGAGTAGCGCGGCGCCGGCAGATCGCTCATGCGATCGTACGACCAGTCGGACTGCTCCCACCATGGGTAGTAGAAGGCCATGATCGGCCGCTCGGCGGCGGCACGAGCCGGAGCAGGCGCTCCAACCAGGGTGGCAACCACCAGGAGCGCCAGCAACGGCGCGCACCAGCGTAGCTGTCGATGGATCATCAATCGTCTCCTTGCGTATCGACGCAGATTCGCGTCATTCTACCTGCTCGCCCGCCGCCGGGCAGTAGTCGATCGGTCCCGCTCGGGCTAGTACCCGCCCGGGCGGGGGCACGATCGTTGGGGCAGGCCCCAACACCACCAGACAAACACCTCATGGGGTGGCGTAGCCGCCCACACCCCACCGCCGGAGGTGAGCTACGCAAGCCCAAAGTACCCACAACGTTAAATATTGGACATGTCAAATGTATGCTATACTGCGACCGGCACGCAAATTCACAACGCGAGTCTTCTCATGGCCCCGCTTGCCACCAGCGCCAGCTTCGGTCGTCTCAGTCCGCCGGTGTGGCGGATTCTGCTGCACAGCATGCTCTTCGGCCTGGCTCTGAGCATTGCCGACCTGCTCTTCAACTTCTACCTGGCGAGTCTGGGCTATGCTGCTGACACAGCCGGCTTGCTCTCGACGGTGAGTCGCGCGGCGGGCATGCTGCTGGGCATCCCCTTCGGCCTGCTGATCGACCGGTTTGGCCCGCAGCCAACCACGCTGATCGGCGTAGGCGGCTTCTGCGGCGGCTGGCTGATCCTGTTGCTGGCCAGCCAGCTCGGGACGCTGATCATCGGCCAGTTCATCGTCGGGGCGAGCTTTTTGCTGGCAAGCACGGCCATCACCCCGCTGCTCGCCGCCGTGACGCGCGAGGACGAGCGCGCGGGCATGTTCGGGCTCAACGTCTCGGTGAGCATGATCGTGGGGTTACTTGGCAGCGCGCTGGGTGGCGTGCTGCCCCGCCTGGCCGGCGCTACGCTGAGGGTCGGTCCCCAGGAGACGGCGGCCTACCGGCTGGCCCTGAGCGTGGTTGTGGGCCTGGGGATGGTGGCGATGCTCCCACTCGCCCGCCGCCTACCCGTGGTGGAAGAAGCGCAAGCCATCGGGCCAGGCAGCGCACCCCCGGCGCGCCTGCCCTTCAGCCGGTTGCTCCGCTTTGCGCTCGCCGGCTTTCTGCTCGGCATCGGCGGCGGCATGATCCTGCCCTTTCAGAACCTCTTCTTCCGCTACCAGTTCGGCCTGGACGATGCCGCGGTGGGCGTTACCCTGGCAGTCGCCTCGCTCGGTATGGGCCTGGGCGCGCTCCTGGGCGCCCCGCTGACGGCGCGCATCGGGCTGCGGCGGAGCGCAGCGTCGCTCCGCTATTGCGCCGCGGGCGGCGTACTGCTGATGCTCAGCCCGCTGCTCATTCCGGCAGTCATTGGCTTCTTTCTGCGCGGGCTGTTCATCGCGGCCAGCTTTCCGCAGAACGACGCCCTGGTCGTACGCCACACGCCGCCGGCCCAGCGGGGCCTCGCCGTGAGCCTGATGAGTGTACTCTGGTCGGGCGGTTGGGCCCTGGCGGCGGTGATCAGCGGCGTGGTGCAGATCCGCTGGGGCTTCGCGCCGATCATCATCAGCGTCGCGATCGCCTACGCGCTCTCGGCCCTCGCCATTATCACGTTGCGGCTCAACGAGTAGCAGCCATGCCGTCACGCAGCCCGCGCAGGTACGCACGGGCCGCCTCGCGCTGCCCGCGGCGCAGCAGCCGCCCGAGCGTGCGCAGCGCACTGCCGGTGCGGTAGGGGCCGATTGCCAGCCACTGCCAGGGACGGGCATGCTTGCGGAAAAACTGGACGCTGCTCCGCGCCATGTAGTAGCGCTCGTTGGGCGAGTCGCTGCCGCCCGAGGAACTGGCGACCTTGTGGTACATCGTCGCACGTGGCTCAACCAGGATGCGCAGCCCCGCGCGGCGCACGCGCAGGCAGTAGTCGTGATCCTCGTAGTACATGAAGAAACGCTCGTCGAACAGGCCCACTGTCTCCAGGCAGCGCCGGCTGACCAGCATGCCGCACCCGGTCACGAAGTCGACCGCAAAGGGCGCCAGCCCACGCCCGGGCGGAGTGCGGCAGCGCCGGATCTCGAGCAGCACGGGGCGGAGCCTGCCGCCCAGCCACCAGAGCCGGGTCGGCGCATCGGCGTAGTAGATCGCCGGTGCGACCAGGTCGGCATCATAGGCGCGCGCCGCGGCCACCAGCAACTCCAGCATCAGCGGCCCCAGCGTCGTATCGTTATTGGCCAGCAAGACAAGCTCGGCCCCGGCTGCGAGGGCGCGCCTGAGCCCGGCATTCATCCCCGCAGCAAAGCCCAGGTTCGCCCCATTGGCAACCAGCTCAACGGCCGGGTACGCCGCTGCGACCGCCGCGAGCGTATCGTCGCTTGAGCCATTGTCCACCACTAGCACATGGCGGGGCGTGTAGCTCTGGCGCTGGCAGGAGGCCAGGAAGGCCAGCGTATCATCGCGCCGGTTCCAGTTGAGGGTGATGATATGCAGCAGGGGCGCCATGCGTATCTTCTCGCCGCGCCGGGCGGTACAGGTGCAAGTGGCAATGGCATCAGGATCGAACAGCGGGCCATCTTACTGCGCAATTGCGCAAAACGCAATCGTTGATAGCCGGAAGCCGCCGATGTATCCAGCTCACACGCGCTACTACCTTGGTTTCAACCTGGTGCCGGGGCTCGGGCCGGCCCGTCTGGCGCGGCTGGTGGCCCACTGCGGCTCGCTGGAGCAAGCCTGGCACGCCGACACCTTTGCGCTGGCGGCGGCCGGCCTCGATGCCCGCACCAGCGCCGCACTGATCGCTGCTCGCGCGCGCATTGACCTGGACGCCGAGCTCGAGCGAGCCGCGCGTACCGGTGTGAGCCTGCTCACCATCGAGGACGCCGCCTACCCCCGGCTGCTGCGCGAAGCCCCGGGCGCACCGCCGCTGCTCTATGTGCGCGGCAACCTGCGTGCAACCGACGACTGGGCGGTTGCCGTCGTTGGCACCCGTTCGCCCACGGCCTATGGGCGCGAGGCCACGCGCCACCTGGCCGGCGCGCTCGCGCAGGGCGGGATAACGATCGTGAGCGGGCTGGCGCTCGGGGTTGACGCCATCGCCCACACGGCGGCGCTCGAGGCCGGCGGGCGCACCGTGGCCGTTCTCGGCTGCGGGGTTGACCGGCCCTACCCCGAGCGCAATCGCGCCCTGGCCGAGCGCATCGTTGCCCAGGGCGCTCTGGTCAGTGATTACCCACTCGGTACTGTTCCGGCGGCGGCCAACTTCCCGCCGCGCAACCGGATCATCAGCGGGCTGAGCCGGGGCACCCTGGTCGTCGAGGCCGGGGCGCGCAGCGGCGCCTTGATCACCGTTGAGTTCGCCCTGGAGCAGGGCCGTGAGGTGCTGGCCGTACCGGGGCCGATCTTTTCGCGCCAGAGTGAAGGTACGCTGCAGCTGATCCGCGACGGCGCGGCCCTGGTTGCCTGTACCGACGACGTGCTGAACGCGCTTGATATGCGCGCCACCGGCGTGCAGCACACGGCACGAGCCGAACTGCCCGCCGACCCGATCGAGGCAGCGGTGCTGGCGCAGCTGAGTCACGAACCACGCCACATCGACGAGCTCGGGCGAGGCGCGGGCCTACCGGCGGCTACCGTCGCCGCCACCCTGGCCCTGCTCGAACTGAAGGGCCTCGCTCGCCAGGCTGCGCCGCTGCAGTACGTGATCAGCCGCTGATCCGCCGCGCTCAGCGGTCGAAGAAGGCCTCGGCCCGGTTAGCCAGGGCGTCCTGGAGCATCCGCCGGGTGCGGGGCAGCAGCGGCGGGAGCCGGTCGGGGGGGAAGAAGGCGACGTTGACGTTCTCGTGGCCCACGGTCTGCAGCGTGCCACTCACGATCCGGGCGGCGAAGAAGATCGCCAGGATCTGGGCCTGGTCGCCGTTCGGGTAGGTCCAGTGAAAATCGGAGCCGCCATAGACGCCGATCAGCCGCTCGGCCTCCAGCAGCAGGCCGGTCTCCTCCTCCACCTCGCGGGTCATACCACGGGCCGGCACCTCATCGAGAGCGATCGTGCCGCCCGGCACGTCCCAGAGCATCACATCGGCGCGCCGGCAGAGCAGGATCGCCCCCTGGTCGTCGCGAGCAAAGGCGCTCGCACGCACCTGCAGGATACGCTGGTGGCCCACGTAGCTGCGCAGCCAGCGCGTATACTTGATGGTCATGGGTTGCTCCCTTCTGCTGCGAGGCTCAGCGCCAGGCGAAAACCGGTGAACTCATTGCGCACCGTCGGTGGCAGGCGAAAGCGGCAGGCGCAGCGGGCGTAACCCTGAGGGTTGGCGTAGCAGCCGCCGCGCATGATCCGCCGGCCCGGGGCCGTGACCAGTTCACGTCCATCGTCGGCACGGTAGGGGTAGGGCCGATCGAGGCTGGCGGTCCACTCCCAGACATTGCCGGCCATATCCAGCACGCCATAGGGGCTCGCCCCCTGCGGATAGGCGCCGACCGGGCTGGTGCTCCCGCGACCGCCCTCGCGCGTATTGGCGCAGGAGTTGTTGAAGGTCTCGCCCCAGGGGAAGCGGCGCCCGTCGCGCCCACGGGCGGCGTGCTCCCACTCGGCTTCGCTGGGCAGACGCGGGACGCCCCGCAGCGCCATCGGCGTGCCTTCGGCGGCGAGGACGCGGTAGGCAAGCCCCTGGCTCTCCAGCCAGCGACAGCACGCGCAGGCCTCGTCCCAGCTGACATCAACCACGGGATGGTCAAGCTGGTCGGACGGGGGCTGCACGCCGCGCCAGGCCAGCGGCGCCGGCACCCCACTGGCCGCCACGTATGCGCCATAGAGCGCGTTGGTCACCGGCACCCGGGCGATGGCGAAGGGTGCCAGCGTCAGTTCGTGGCGGGGCGCCTCTTCGCGATAGCTCTCGCGGGTGCCGCCATAATCCCGAGCGAGCGCGCTGAGCTCCGTCTCCGCGCTGCCCATGGCAAAGCTGACCGCGGGAACGACGACGAACGCCGGCAGCAGGGCCTCAAGTTGATCGCCCATAGATCCGATTGAGGCGGGCCAGTTCGCGGTCATGCACCGTCACCGCAAAATGGTCGATGCTGCTGACGCCCTGCAGGGCGTCGTAGCCCTTGACCAGGAACTCGTGCGCCGCCTCCATGCCTACCAGGCGAGCCAGCAACCGTGAGCGGTGCAGACCCACCCCGAGTAACTGCGAGCGCGACAGACGGAAGACATTGTACAGGCTATCGTGCACCAGGTCGAGTTGTCGCAGGCGCGCGTCGTAGTTATCGGCCACGAAGTAGTAGTGTTCGTAGGTCGCCTCGTCGAAATCGGTGCCGACTCTGTGCTCCAGCATCAGCAGCGCCAGCCCGTCGTCGAGGGTCGTGGTCAGTTCCAGCAATTCGAGCACCTGCTCGACATCACGCAGACGCACGCCCGGCAGGGCGTGGATGAACTGGTGCAGCCGGCGCGCGCCACGATCGCGCTCGGTGAAGTCGCGTGGGCCGTAGATCTCGTTGAAGAAGAACTCACCGACCGGTTCATACTGGGGGATCTCGGCCAGGTCACGGTAGTCGCGGCGGAGTCGATTGGCCTGGAAGATCTGGAGCGCGATACGATACTGTTTGAGCGTAGTCATAGCGCCTGAGCATCAAGAGAGGCGGCGGATCTGGTCACGGGCCTTACTGGCGAAATAGCTATCGGGGGCGAGCGCGATCACCGTCTGGTAGGCATTGATCGCCTCGGCGGTGCGGCCCAGTTCCTCGGCGACCAGGCCGCCGAAGAAGATCGCATCGATATAGTTGCCATTCAGCGCGACGGCGCGCTGGAAACTGCTGAGCGCACGCTCAAGCCGGCCCTGGGCGTAATAGGCGCGCCCGAGCCAGTAGTGGGCCTCGGGGAAGTTCTCCTGGAGCTGGATGGCGCGCTGCAGATCGCGGATCGCCCGCTCCTCCTCGCCAGTTTGGAGCGCGAGCATCCCGCGCCGGTAGAAGCTCTCCGCAATACCACTGTTTGCGCTGATCGAGGCATCGTAGGCAGCGCGGGCATCGGCGTTGCGACCCAACTCCTGATAGAGCTTACCCTGAAAGAGCAGCGCTTCGGCGTAGCGGGGTTGCTGCTGGATGGCGCGATCGATACTCTGCAGCGCGCCGTCGATATCGCCCTGGGCGCGCTGGAGCTGGGCCAGACCGAGGTAGGCCGCCGGGAAGGTGGGCTGCAGCGCCAACGCCCGATCGTAGGCCAGCTGCGCACCCGGGTAGTTGCCCTGGCGCAGCAGGGCCTCACCGAGCCAGAACTGGGCCATGGCGTCATCCTGGCCACCGGGGAGATTCGCCGCCGTCTGGAAGTAGCCAGTCGCGACTCCCCAGTTGCCCTGGCCGACCGCGACGAGGCCCAGGCCGAGCTGCGCCGGGATCAGCGCCGGATTGAGCTGGAGCGCCTGGTTATAGCTGGCCGTCGCAGCGGCAAGCTCACCGCTCATCCGCTGGATGTCGCCCAGGGCCGTGAAGGCCTCGGCACGCAACGGGACATTCGCCGGCACGCCGAGGTCGGCGGTCAATGCCAGGGCCGCGTTGGCTGCCGCCGCCGCGGCGTTGGCCTGGCCGGCCGCGAGGCTGGCCCGGCTAAGCCGCAGCTGATCGGCGGCGCTGGTGGGCCGCAGTGCTGCGGCCGCGGCGTAGGCCTCGCTGGCCAGGCCGGCGTTGCCCCAGGTCATCGCAGCGTCACCAATCGTGACGAGCGTATCGGGATCGGCGACGCCAAGTTCGAGCGCGCGGCGGTACTCGCGCTCAGCACGCCTGACATCGTTCAGCGGGCCCTGGTACAGGTTCGCCAGCGCGATATGAGCGGCGACGTTGCCTGGATCGGCCTGCACCGCCTGGGTGAGCATCCGCTCGGCGGCCCGATAGTCACCCTGAGCGGCGTAGTTGGTGCCCAGGGCCAGAGCGGCCGGCGCGGCATTCGGGTCGAGGGTCAGGGCGTCCTGGAAGGCGCTGAGCGCGGCCTCAGGGCGATCAGCGGCGGTATAGAGCTGGCCAAGCTCGCTGGCAGCGGCGGCGCTGGTCCTGCTGTAGGGCAGCAGCACCTGCTCGGCTTCGGGGTAGTAGGCCGGCCCGGCGGCACGGAGCGTGCGCGCCAGCTCTACCGCGCTGGCCGGCCCGGGTCGCTGCTCAAAGAGCACCCGCCGGTGGGCCAGCGCAGTCTGCAGATCGCCCTGGGCCTCAGCGATCGCTGCCAGCGCGATGCGGGCCGGGAAGAAGGCGCTGTTCCGCTCCAGGGCAACCGTGTACAGCTCGCCGGCCCGTGGCAGGTCGGCGCGGGCCTGGGCGACCGTCCCCCGCCCGAAGTAGCCCTCGGGCGCCTGGGGCGCCAGGCGGATCGTCTGATCAAAGACCTGATCGGCGGCATCGAGCTCGTCGGCTATCCGGTGGGCCCGGCCCAGCGCATTGCTGATCGCCAGGCTGGCCGGGTAGCGCTGCTGCAGCGCCTCGAGCGCGGCAATGTGGGTCAGCCCACGGGTCGCCACGCCAAAGAGCGCGCCCAACCCCGAGCGAGGCCGAGACTGCCGCAGCCGGGCCTGCTCGGTCTCGACCACAAGCTGGTTGAACTGTTGCCGGTCGCGGTGCAGTCTGGCCCGCTCGGCCTGGCCACTGGCCACGAAGCCTGCCCCGCTGAAGCTTGCCCCGTCACTGGCCGCCTGCTGGCGCCACTGGGTCACGGCCTGCTCGCTTGCGGCGATGCTGTCGTCGAACTGGTCATGCAATCCGTCCAGGTCGCGCGCCGGGAGGGGCGGGCTGACCTCGAGCTCCCAGAGCAGCGGCCCCTGGGCGCCGACCAGGCGGGCCAGGGCCAGCAGGGCGCGCTCTTCGCTGAGCAGCGCATCGATGCGCTGATTGACCATGGCGCGATAGCGGGGAGGCGCGAGGGCAGCATCGGCACGGCGCTGGCGCGTGGCATCGGCGAGGGCGCCCGCGGCGGCCTCGAGCTGGCCGCTGTCGCGGGCCGCGGCGGCGTAAGCCAGCAGCAGCGGCGTACGGGCAGGCAGAAGTTTGCGCGCCTGTTCGAGTTCAATGAGAGCGTCGCCGGCACGCCCCTCACGCAGGGCCAGCATACCCAGGTTGACGTGCAACTCGCCGAGATCCTGACCGCCCAGCAGCCGCACCGTCTCGGCGAAGGCGCTCAGTACAGCCGGGTCGCCGGCATCGAGCAGGATCGCGCCAAGATTGTTACTCAGCAGCGCCTGTTCATCGGCTGGCTCGACCAGGGCGCGTCGATACTCATCGGCGGCGCCACTGTAGGCCGTCCGTGCCCAGAGGATATTGCCGCGCAGGGCGTGCAGCAAGGTTCGATCCAGAGCGGGGTAATTCTCAAGCAGCTGGCCCAGGGTGCTGAAGGCCAGATCAGGCGCGCCACGGGCATAGTCGTGCAGCGCGAGCACCAGCGGCACGATCGTGGCATGGCCGTTGACCGGTTCCCGGGTGAGGCGGTAGCTCCGGGGCATCGCGAAGCGGCCCAGGTAGCCGTCCCAGCCGTTGGGGCCATAGGGGCCCGTCGGCACATAGATCAGCCGGGGGCTGAGCGACGGGCTATCGAGCACCGCGCCGGGCTCCACCGCACCCCAGAGGAGGACATCGGCCTCCAGGGCCGCAGCCAGCGTGAGCGCCTCCTCGGGGCTGGTCGGACGCTGTGGCGCGACGCTGGTGGCGATCGCGCCAGCGGACGCCTGGTCGATCTCGCGCGCCAGCGTCGCGGCGACATTCTGACCCGTCCGCCCATCACTGCCATCGTCAAACGGCGCCACGACCACGATGAAGCGCTCAGCCGGACGGGTGAAGAGCTGCCCAACGCTGAGCAGACCGAGGCCGGCGATGGCCACCAGGGCCAGCGCCACAATCAGCAGCATCCGCCAGCGGGGCTGTTGCGCCAGGCGCGCGCGCCAGGAGGGCGGTGGCTCCGCTTCCTCGAGCGCCGCGACGGTGGTGCCATTCTGCTCACTGGTGCGCAGTTCGAGGATCGTCGTATCGCCGGCGACCCGGGGCTGCCGATCGAGCGCCTCACGCCGGCGATGCAGCAGGACCAGCGCGCCAACCACGCACAGCGCCATAACCAGCGTGATCACGAGGAGCAGCAGGATGTTCATGAGGTGGCTCCATCCCGGCGCAGCATCCCAGGCGTGCCGCGCGGCTCAGGGCGCTCCTCTGGCTATTGTAAGGCTTTTTGCGTGGAGATCAAGCAGTATCGGGGGCGTCCGCAGGAAAAACCGGGGAGCTTCGTGGGTGCAAAGCGCTTACAGCTCGGTCAGGGGCCGATCCAGTGGGCCGTGCCGTCAGCCGGATCGACGGCATAGACGCTGCGGCGCTGCTGTTTGGCCACCTGCTTCATCGCGGCGGCAACCCGGCTCAGTTCTTCGGGTTCATTGAGGTGTCCGGCCCGATGGACAACGCCGCCGATCGCGAGGTCCATCAGCGGAAAGCGCCGCCAGCAGCCATCGCGGTCGAAGGCCTCCAGGTAGCCACGGGCCAGATCCTCGCCTTCGTAGAGCTGGGGCACGACGCTCGCGAAGCGGGTGATGGCATTGCGGCAGAGTTCCTGGGTGCGCTCAGGCGGGCAGAGCAGGGCAAAGTCGTCGCCACCGATGTGCCCAAGAAAGGTGCCCGGCCCCTCCGTACGCACAACGGCGCGCAGCACCTCGGCAAGCGCGCGGATCGCTGTGTCGCCACGAGCGAAGCCATAGAAGTCGTTGAAGGCCTTGAAACTGCCCATGTCCGCGTGGAGCAGGGCAAAGGCGCGATCGTGCTGCAGGCGCCTGCGGATCTCGTCGAGCAGGAGCATATTGCCCGGCAGCCCGGTCAGCGGGCTATGGACCGGGCGGCGGGCGGCGCGCCGCAGGTGGCTGCGGATGCGCGCCGTGAGCTCGTCGCCCAGCACCGGCTTGGTCACGAAATCATCGGCGCCCGACTCGAAGCCGCTGACCAGGTCGTCCGGCGCGCCCCGCGCGCTGAGGATGATCATCGGCAGGTGGGCGGTACGCGTATCGTTGCGCAACTGGCGCAGCGCCTCATAGCCGTCGAGATAGGGCATCACCAGGTCGATCAGCAACAGATCCGGGAGGCGCTCCTGGGCCACACGTACCAGGGCGTGCCCGTCGTGGACGGTCAGCACGTTGAAGCCGGCCTCGACCAGCAGCACCGTGATCAACCGGCAGAAGTCCTGGTCGTCATCGCCCACAAGGATGGTGGGTTTCGTCACTGGCATTGCATCCGCCGCGGCAGGCCGCGTTGTAGGGGGGTGTGATGGTGCGTGGGTGTATGGCATCCCCATAGGCCCTATCCCCGGAACTCAGTGGTCTGTGAACGAAGTTTCCTGGCATTTCTGCCCCCCTCCCAGCCTCCCCCCGTTGGCGGAGGAGGCGGGCGCCCTCCCCCAGCGGGGGAGGGTTGGAGAGGGGGTGGGTTTAGCGAAAGACTCAGTTCAGAGACCCCTCATGGCCGGATGGCACGTGCAGCAGGATCTTCAGCGCGCCGTTGGCGGCCGCGAATGCGGCAACGCCGTCGTCGAGCGCATAGTGTGCCGCGATCAGTGGCGCCGTCTCGATCAGACCACGTTCAAGCAACCGCAGGGCCGGCGCGAACGGACCGCAGCGCGAGCCGACCAGGGTGACTTCGTCCACTACCAGCATGGTTAGGTTCAGCTCCGAGGGCGCATAGAAGGTACTCTTGAGCACCAGACGGCCGCGGGGTCGCACCAGTGCCCGGGCCGTGGCGAGCCCGGCGGGCTGGCCCGTCGCATCGACCACCAGATCGAACTGTGGGCCGTCCAGCTCCTCGGCGCGCACGCAGCGCACCCCCTGGCCGCGGAAGAGCGCCCAGCGTTCGGGGTGACGGCCGACCAGCACCAACTCACAGCCAGTCAGCCGAAGCACCTGGACAATCAGCGCCCCCAGCTTGCCATCGCCAACAACGGCAACCCGTGCTCCGGGACGCAGATGGCACTGTTCGAGGATCTCGAGTGCGGCGGCGAGCGGTTCTACGAACACTGCAGCTTCATCGCTGACCGTGTCGGGCACGGCGTGGAGACAGTGGATCGGCAGGGAGACCAGTTCAGCCATCGCGCCATCGCGGCGATCGATGCCCAGGGTGGTGCGGTTGGGGCAGTGGGTAGGATCGCCGCGCAGACAGGTGGGACAGGCCAGGCACGCGGCGTTGATCTCGCCCACGACGCGACTCCCAATCCACGTAGCATCGGCGCAGGCCACCACCGTCCCCACGAACTCGTGACCGAGCACGCCGCGAAAGCCCATGTAGCCGCGCGTGATTTCGATATCCGTATTGCAGATGCCTGCGAGATGGGGACGGATGAGGGCCTCGCCCGAGACAAAGCGCGGTTCGGGGTAATCGGCGGCAAGGCGCAGATGTCCGTCGAAAAGCAGGGCACGCATGGGCGCCTCATCAGTGGTGAGTGCCGGTGGCGCTGTGCTGCGTTGGCCCTCGCCCCCCGGCGCCACGCTGCACGCCACCTTGCCGCCCCCCTCAAGCCAAGTGGATTATACTATAGTGCGAGTGGGCGATGCAATAGGATCGTTGCCGCTTCTGTGCTGGGAGGAGACCATCATGCGCCTGATCTTCCTGGGCAGTCCGGCCTACGCCGTCTACCCACTGGAGGCCCTGGTTGCAACAGGGCACACCATCGTTGCCGTCGTCACCCAGCCCGACCGGCCAGCGGGCCGCGCCCGGCGCCTGACCCCACCACCCGTGAAGCTGGCCGCCGAGCGTCTGGGCCTGCCGGTGCTGCAGCCGGCCACTCTACGCGACCCGGCGGTGGTCGCGCACCTGGCCGACCTGCAACCCGAGGCAGGGGTGGTGGCTGCCTACGGCGAGATCCTGCGCAAGAACGTCCTGGCCATTCCCCCGCTGGGCTATCTGAACCTCCACCCATCGTTGCTACCGCGCCACCGCGGCCCGACACCGGTGGCGGGCGCCATCCTGGCGGGCGACAGCGAGACCGGGGTGAGCATCATGCTGCTCGACCCGGGTATGGACAGTGGGCCCATCCTGGCGCAGACGGCGCTACCGCTGCCGCCCGACGCGCGGGCCGGCCCGCTCACCGATGCGCTCTTCCGCCTGGGAGCGCCCATGCTGGTCGATGCGCTGGCCCGCTACGCCGCCGGCAGCCTGACGCCACAACCCCAGGATCACAGCCGCGCTACCGTCACTCCGATGCTGAAGAAGGAGCACGGCCAGATCGACTGGAGCCTGCCCGCGCTACAGATCGAGCGGATGACCCGCGCCTATGACCCCTGGCCGGGCACGAGCACGCACTGGCACGGCCAGCCGCTGCGCATCCTGGCCGCAGCCGTGGTGCATGAGGTCGGGCCCACAGCGGCGCCGGGCAGCCTGGTCGGGCGCGGACCGGCTGGCGGCCCGCTGGTGGCGACGGGCGCTGGCACCCTGGAACTGCTGGAGCTACAGCCGGCCGGCAAGCGTCCCATGCCTGGCGCTGCCTGGCTCCGTGGCCTGCGGACGATCGAAGGCCAGTTCGGTCCGTGATACCCGCTGACGCAATGCATTACTGCACCCTTGCGTAGCAGCGCCGATTCCCGTATAATCGCGCTACGACCCAGCGACGAGCGCGCACATGTGCTGCAGGGCGGCCCGGACCACGCCGGCGACCGTGAAGGCAGGTGCGCCGTTACCCCAGAGGGAGGAGCCGATGGCCTACTTCAAGGACGAAGCCGAGCTACAGCAGATCCTCGGCGCGCTCTTCGACCGCGTGAAGACAGATGCCAACATCGCCCCGAAGATCTCAGCTGCCAAGATCGTGATCCAGTGGCGCTATGACGAGCCCAAGGCCACGGTCACGATTGATGCCGCTCACCCACCGACACAGCCCGGCGCCTATATCGACGTCTACTGGGGCGCGACGAGCCTCAAGCCCGATGTCGAGATGACCATGAAGGCCGACATCGCCCACCAGTTCTGGCACGGCAAGATCAACCTGATGGCTGCGCTCACCCGCCGTCAGATCATCGCCAAGGGTCCCATCCCCAAGATCCTGAAGCTGCTGCCGGCAGTCGAGCCCGTCTACACGATGTACCCCAGGATGTTGCGTGAGATGGGCCGCGAGGATCTGGTCCTAACGAAGTGACTCGTACGACGTCCGTCCGTCGTTCAACCAGCGCCGCCCCGGGGCGGCGCTGGCGTTCTCCGGAACATGCCGAGCAATAGCGAAATGTACGATCAGGGTGTGCTCGACGCCGAGCACGACGAGCTGAACCCGTTCTTCTACCAGCACTATTACTATTATCGCAAAGGCTATGACGATGCGCGCCGGCAGCTGCGGCGCGGCGAGCGCCGGGCACCGTACGGCCTGCTGCTGGCCCTCGGCCTGGCGCTTGTCGCCGGGCTCGGGGCCATCATCTGGCTTCCCACGCTACGCGGGCCAGCACCAGTCGCGCCGCCGGCCCTGGTTGCCGCCACGGC